>JBDSTJ010000588.1:0-8613 GCA_039928335.1 Streptosporangiaceae bacterium
ACCCCTGCCATGCCCTGGATCACGATGATCGACGGCCGGTCCGCGAGCAGCAGCGACAGGTCGACCAGCTCCCGGCGGCGGCCGGTGAAGTGCTCACCCGACGCCGGCAGATGGGCCGCCACGCCCGCCCTGCCGACCATCACCGGCGGTCTGACCGCCAGCCGGGCCGTCACGGTCGGCACCGGCTCGGGCTGTTCCCACTCCTGGCCCCAGGGCATCGCGGCGTGCCGCAGGGCCGACGGGTCGAGGACGACCAGCCACCGGGGATTCGTGGTGTCGATCGTCGTGCCCCGCCACCGCGAGTAGGACCTGACCAGGGACTCCCGGGAGATACCGATCCAGTTGGCCAATTCCGCCTGGCTGAACGGCATCGGGATCTCGACCCCGTGCGGGGCCCGCCGCCCGAACCGCACGGCCAGTTCCTGCAGGTGGAACGCCACCCGCTGGGCGGGCGGACCGCTCTGCACCGCGCTGCGGCGGCCCGCGTAGGTCCAGCGGGTGGCCAGGGTGCGCATCAGGGCGTCGGCGACCCGGGGGTTGGCCGCGACGAGCGCCGCGAACTTGCGGCTCTCGATCCGCAGGACCCGGGACTCCACGATCGCGGTCACCGTCGCGCGCTGCGGATGCCCCCAGATCGCGAAGTCGCCCTCGAGGTCACCGGGCCCGAACAGCTCGAGGATCGCCTCGGCGCCGTCCTGGGAGTCCATCGACTCCTTGCCGTAGCCGTCGACGAACACCACCACCTCCGGCGAGGGGACCGCCTGATGGCACAGTGCGCCTCTGGCCGGGACCGTGGCCAGCCGGCCGATCGCCAGTAGCTCCCCCCGCTCGGCCACGCCGAGTGCCCGCCAGAACGTGCCCTGCCCGGGGTTCTTGATGGTGATCATGCGGTTCCACCTCCGTTCCGGATTTCAGCGAACCGCAGACGCCGTCCGGTGTCAGTGCCCGATGGCGCAGAACCGGTGAGTCCCTGCACACCACAGAACAGGCAGTCGGCCGCGAACGCGCCCGCCCGCGCAGCACCACCGCCGCGGGTGCGCGAAGATGTCCTCATGTACGACTGGCGCTCCGTTCTCGACGAGGTCACGGCCTCCGACTCCCGGCTCGCCGCGACCCTGGCTCGGCTCACCGACGCCGGACAGCGCGCACCCTCACTCCTGCCCGGCTGGAGCCGAGGCCATGTCACCGCCCACATCGCCCGCAACGCCGACTCCTGCTGGAGGCTGCTGGAGTGGGCCAGGACCGGAATCGAGCACGCTCAGTACCGGGACCAGGAGGGCAGGGAAGCCGAGATCGAAGCCGGTTCCGGCGGGTCAGCCAAGGTCCTCGGAGAGGCCGTACGGGCCGCCGCGGCCCGCCTTCGCGACCAGGCCCTGACGCTCCCGGCGGCCTCATGGGAGGCACCCGTGCGGGCCCTGGGCGGCTGGCCACATCCGGCCTGGTACACCCTGTACCGTCGCTGGCGCGAGGTCGAGATGCACCATGTCGACCTCGGTACCGGCTATGTTCCGTCGCCCGCCTACACCCGCTGGGAGCTGACCGAGTCCTTCGGCGCCCTGGCCCGCCTGGGTGGCTCCACCGTGTCCCTCGTCGAGGTGACCGACCTGGAGCTGACCTTCGGTTTCCGCCCGGGCGGCCCGATCCTGACCGGCCCGGGCACCGCGGTGCTGGGCTGGCTGACCGGCCGCACCGACGACTTCGCCGAGACGACCGCGCCGTCCTGGCCGCTGCCGTCCACCACCGATTGGAGCACCCCGTGAGCTACTCAGGAGAGGTCGTCGCCGGCGGACCCGCCGACGTCCGTGAGCTCCCCGGCCTGACCGTCAGCAAGCTGTCGGTCGGCCCGTACGACAACAACGCCTATCTGCTGCGCTGTGCCGCCACCGGCGACCAGCTCCTGATCGACGCCGCGAACGACGCCCCGCGGCTGCTGGAGCTGATCGGTGACGCCCCGCTCAGCCGGATCGTCACCACCCACCGCCACCAGGACCACTGGGAAGCCCTGGCCGAGGTCGCCGACCGCACCGGGGCCCTGATCGTGGCCCATCCGCACGACGCCGGGCCGCTGCCCGTGCCGGTCACCGACCCGGCCGAGCACGGCGGCACCGTGCGCGTCGGCGAGGTGACGCTCGACGTCATCCACCTGCGCGGCCACACCCCCGGCTCGATCGCCCTGGTCTGGAACGGCCCGGACCGCCCGCACCTGTTCACCGGCGACAGCCTCTTCCCCGGCGGCCCAGGCAGTACATTCGGGGACCCCGGCATGTTCAAGCAGCTCATGGGTGACCTCCAAGAGCGCATCTTCGCCCGGCTCCCCGACCCCACCTGGTTCTACCCGGGCCATGGCAAGGACTCCACCCTCGGCAAGGAACGCCCCCACCTGGCCGAGTGGTGGTCCCGCGGTTGGTGACGAGAGCAGATTGACAGAACTCTCCCGGAAGATCGCTCTGACCGCCGAGTTCGAAATGCCGTTAACGCTATTCGGCTAGTGCTTCCGGGGTCTCTGAAGCAGAATATCGACATGGTCGAAGGTGCGGACGGCACGGAGCAGGGGTCCGCACAGGACAGGCCGCGATGGGTGACGCCCACGGTCGTCGGCGGGATCGTGTGGATGGTGGCACTCCTGGGGTACTGCGCGTATCTGACCACCGGAATCAGTCAGTGGGTTGCGGCGGGAACCACTCTTGTCGTGGCGGCGGCAGCCGTGGTGGGGCAGCGGCGGCTTCCGCAGCTCGGTCACCGGCACTGGAAACAGATCGCCGTGTGGCTGGTCATCGTCGATTCCGTCGTGACGACAGGACTCATCGGGTGGACGATGGTTCAGGAGTACCGCGCAGTCGACGTCACGGTGCGCATCGGGCTGGAGCACGCCGAGGGCCTGGCAGCCGACCCCACCCAGGGTCCCGCGGTGCTGCGGCTCGACCCGGTCAATCATGATCGTCGCTATCTCCAGGTCGAATTCAAGGTGACCGACAACGACCCGGCCAGCGGTTCGTGCGGGAGCAGTGCCAAGCTCCAGGCGACGTTGTGGGTTTCGGGGAACCCCCGCGATGCGGTGCCGGTGAGGCATGGAGAGCCGACTCCGGTGCAGTTGCCGCCCGGACTGCGGAGTATCGAGCTGCATGTGAAAGTGACCAAGGCTGACATGAACTGCCTGGTCGACCTTTCGGTCGTCAGTGCGAAGCTCACCGATAAGGGAAACTCATGAAGACCGCATGGCCAAAGGTACTCGTCGCGACGGTACTTCTCGCCGGATGCGCGTCGGGGACGCCGGACGGGCACAGAACATCAGCCGGCGGACCTGAACCGACACCCGGTTCCACCTTGTTCCGTGACCGCCTGGTGGTGGGCGTCCTCAATGACGGGCCGGGCTTCTCGGTCGGGTCGAAGGACCCCACCGGTTTCGAGATCGAACTGGCCAAGGACATCGCAGCCGATCTCAACCTGAAGATCGTTTATCGGAGCCTCGACTCGAAGGACCGTGACGACCTTCTCAAGGACGGCACCGTGCAACTGGTCATCGCGATCTACTCGATCACCGACGAACGCCGGGCGGATGGAATCGACTTCGCCGGGCCGTACCTGCAGACCCCGCAGGCGTTTCTCGTGCGGGACGGTGACAAGAAGATCAAGACGGTCAAGGATCTGGCCGACAAGGGGGTCTGCACGGTCGCTGAGACGACGGGAGCCCCCGTGGACGTCGGAGAGAAGGAGAAGAACGCCGTCAAGACCTCATCGAACGAGTGCGTCAGGCTCCTCATGAGCAACAGCGTCGACGCGGTCTTCGACGACCAGGCGGCCCTTTACGGCTTCGAAGACGCCCACCCCGGCAAGGTAAAGGTCGTTCTGCCCGGGACCATAGGCAAGGAGCAGTACTACGGCGTTGGCCTGAAAGCCGGACAGAACTCCGACTGCGAGCGGATCAAAGAATCCATCCGAAAGTTCCTCAAGAGCCGATGGCGTTCGGTCTTTCGGGACTATCTGCCGGTCGCGGCCCATGCCTACCGCGGCGGAGACACCGCGATCGGCGACTTTGAGAACGTGTTCAAAGGCAGGGAATCGGACCTGGACGACAAGTCGTGCAAGGACGCCTGACCTCGATTCGGCCGCGGTTGTTCGTTGTTGACGGGCGGGATGGTTGGTGCCCGTTCGTCCCTCGGGCGGAGGTATGAGGTCCTTCACTGGTCGCTGTGGCCTGCGTCCGGTTCACGGCCGGAGAGTGCCCGACAGAGCACGCGCGGGAGCCGCGGCGGACCGGAGTCCGCCGCGGCATCCGGTCACGGGACCGGGATGGTCTCCTCCATCTTCGGCTCGGCAGCGGCCTTCGGGGTCCTGGGGATCAGCAGGATCGGGATGACCGCGACGGCCGCGAAGGCGAAGGCCCACCAGAACCCGGTGGTGAAGGCATGCGTGAGCAGCACCTCGGCGTTACCCGCGGCCCCGCCCGAGGCCGAGGCCGCAGCGACTTCGTCGAGGCTGCCGTCGGTCTGCGGGAAGACGTCCTGGATGGCGATCTGCAGCACGACGGCGAGCGCCGCGACACCGATCGAGCTGCCGATCCGCATCGTGATGTTGGCGGCGACCGTGGCGGACGGGACGTCCACCCGGTCGAGCGTCCGGTACATCCCACCCATCAGCGCGGGCATCAGCGTGCCGTGGCCGAGGCCGATCACGAACAGGATCGCCAGCAGCAGCCAGTTGGCGGTGTCGGCGTGGATCTGGGTGTAGCCGAACACGCCGAGCAGCATGACGGGCAGACCGACCAGGGACAGCCGCCATGCGCCGAGCCGGTCGCTGAGCTTGCCGGAGATCGGCATGGTCAGCATCGCACCGAGCCCGAGCGGGGCCGTCATCAGCCCGGACTGCAGCGGGGTCTGGTGCTCGACGACCTGGAAGTACAGCGGCAGCAGGACCATCATCCCGAACAGCGCGCCCACATAGGTGAAGAAGGCGAGGTTGACGACGCTGAAGTTCCGGTCGCGGAACAGCCGCACGTCGACCAGGGCCCGCTCGCCCAGGCGCAGCGCGTGGAACACGAACGCGGCGATGAGGGCGAGGCCGGCGATGACGCCGACGACGACCTTGGGGCTGGTCAGACCGGAGCCGTTGCCGGCCTCGGACATCCCGTAGACCAACGCGGCCAGGCCGGGCGACAGCAGCAGCAGGCCGACCACGTCGAGTTTCGCGGAGGCGTTCTGGACGACGTCGCGCGGCAGCATCCGCAGGGCCGCGACGAGGGCGAGCGCGCAGAGCGGGACGTTGACGTAGAACATCCAGCGCCAGCTGAGATGGTCGATGATGAGGCCGCCGAGGACCGGGCCGAGGACCGGGGCGAGCATGGCGGGCACGGCGATGACGGCCATCACCCGGCCCATCCGCTGCGGTCCGGCCTTCTGCGCCAGCATGGTCTGGCCGATCGGCATGATCATGCCGGCGCCGATGCCCTGGATCGCCCGGAACACGATGAGGCTGCCCACCGACCAGGCCGCGCCGCACAGGGCGGAGCCGATGACGAACAGGATCAGCGAGAGCATCCACATCCGCTTGGCGCCGAACCGGGCCACCGCCCAGGCGGTGATCGGGATGCTCATGGACAGGGCGAGCGTGTAGGCGGTCAGCACCCACTGGATGGTGGCCAGGGAGGTGTCGAACTCGGTGCCGAGCGTGTTGACGGCGACGTTCACGATCGTGGTGTCGAGGATCGTCATCACCGCGCCGAGCAGGACGACGAGTGCCAGCTTCTTCAGCTCCGGATCGAAGCCCTCATCTTTACCGAGCCGGGCAGGCTGAGGGGTAGCCATAGTGCGGAGTCCTTCCCCCGATGAGTCCCTATGATGCGCTTTGACGCTACACCGTATCGGCGATCCCGTACACCGTAGCGCTGTCACGATACGGTGTACGAAGTAGGATCGCACCGAGCAGAGGAGGGATACGTGGACGAGCGAACGGTCTCGGTCTGGGCCAAGGACATCCAGCGCCGGCGGCCGCACCTGACCCGGGAGGCCGTGGTCGCCGCCGCCGTGTCGATCGCTGACGCCGAGGGGATCTCCGCCGTGTCGATCCGGCGGGTCGCCGCCGAACTGGGCGCCCGCACGATGAGCCTCTACACCCACATCGAGAGCAAGGAAGGCCTCTTCGACCTGATGGCGGACGCCATCGCCGCCGAGGTGATCGTCCCCCCCGAGCAGCTCCCCGACGGCTGGCGCGAGGCGATCAGCATGATCGCGCGCAGGGAACGAGAGGCCATGCAGCGCCATCCGTGGGCCCAGGAGCTGGTCGGCCAGAAGACCACGATCGGTCCCAGCGCGATCGCGCACATCGAGCAGTCGCTGGCCGCCCTGGACGGGCTTGGCGTGGACGTGCCGACCGCCGCGCGGATCGTGAGCGCGGTCGACGAGTACATGCTCGGCTGCGTCATCCGCGAGGACATGCACCGGCGGCACGGCCTCACCGCCGACGAGCGCAGGGCGACCAAACTCATGTACCTGCGGAGCATGACCGCCGGCGGCGGGCACCCGCATGTCGAGGCCCTGCTGGAACTCGGTCCCGAGTTCGTGATGAGCGGGAACGAGGCGTTCGAACAGGGGTTGACCTGGCTACTCGACGGTATCGAGCACAACGTGGCAAAAAATGGGTAAGCATCCCCCTGGGTGAGGATCGGGGTGGACCCTGCACGAATTAGGGGGAAACCCTGATGGCAGGGAACCCGCCCAAGGAGCATGGTGAGGTCAAGCACCTCGCCCTAATTCTGCAAGGGGGACGCGCAATGAGCGTGTCAGAACTGGCCCAGATCCTGTTCGCCTCGGAACTCCAGGAGTCCGCGCACCCGACGCCCGACCAGATCCGTGATGCCATCGACCGGCTCCAGAGCTGCTCCGCCGACTGCGCCGCCTGCGTCGCGCAGGAGGCCGGCGACCACCCCGAGGCCTACGCCGCACGCATGCTGTGGGCTCTGGCCCAGGTCAACCGGATGAACCTCGACGGCCCTCCGACCTGACCGGCCGGGCGCTCAGCTGCCCGCCTCGTCCAGCACGTCGAGCAGCTTTCGCATCCCCGCCAGCGCCGCGCGGCCCTCGGTGGCCACTTCGGCCAGCCGCCCGCCCGGCCGTTCGGCTTCCCGCACCAGCCGGGCCGTGTGGGCGAGGACCTCCCCGCGCAGGCCGAGCGCGATCTGGTACCGCTCGTTGCGCACGGCCTCGTCGGTACGGGCGGTCACGGCGTCCAGCACGTCCCGCTCCCACCGGTCGGACCGCGACCTGCGCCGGCGCACGGCCAGGCCCCAGCACCAGAACGGCAGCATCAGCAGCGCCATGCCGAGCGAGCAGACGACGAAGGCGAACAGCATGGCCCACGGCCGCTCCGCCGCGGTGAGCTCTGGATCGGCGTAGGTCAGGCCCAGGCCGAGCACCCCGGTCGCCAGTCCCGCCACGACCCAGGCGAGGCGCCCCCGGGTGTAGACGGCGATCGCGTAGACCACGACCGCCTCGGAGATCCAGGCGAACAACCACAGCAACACCGACTCCGCCCGCAGCATCCCGGTGGCGATCCCGGCCGCCCACAGCAGGCAGACCGCGAGCAGCCCGGACAACGCGCCCCAGGGGGCCCTGCGCCGCCACGCCACCGGCACGCAGTGCGCCACCGCCAGGACGCCGACCAGCGCCAGGCCGGCGGTGTCGCGGGCGAGCGGGTCGTCGCCGGGGTCCGGTGCGAAGATCATCAGGAGTGGCAGGACCGCGCAGAGCAGGACCGCGAGCAGGTCGACGGCCCGCAACCAGCTCCAGGCCTCCGCCGCCGGCTCGGTGAGGGGCACGGTTGCCCGGACCGACCAGGCGTCTGGCCCCGCCGGGCCCGCCGTCAGGGTCCCGCCCACCGCCGCGGCGCGGCTGCGCATGCCCTTGATGCCGCGCCCGGAGCCGTGGACCGCCGGCGGCGCGCTCCCCAGCGGGTTGGCGACCTCGGCCACGAGTTCGCCCGGCCGGAAGGCCAGGCGGACGTCGACCTCGCCGCCGCCGTAGCGCATCGCGTTGGTGAGGGACTCCTGGACGATGCGGTAGACCGCGTCGACCATCGGGGGCCGCAGCTCCACCGGCCTGCCCTCGACCCGCAGCGACACCGGCACACCCAGCCGGGTCAGGCCGTCGGCGAGCTGCGGGAGCAGCTCCGGCAACCCGGCCCCGTGCCCGGCACCCTCGCCGACCACGTCGACGAGCCGGGTCAGCGCCGCCAGAACGTCACGGCCGGTGGCGGCGGCGTGGTCGAGGGACTGCAGGGCCAGTTCGGGCCGGGTGTCGGCCAGCCTGGCCGCCGCCGAGGCGTGCACGACGACGGCGCTGAGGTGGTGGCCCGCCACGTCGTGCAGGTCCCGGGCGAGCCGTTCGCGCTCGGCCCGCGCGGCGAACCGCCGCTCCTGCTCGGCGTTGGCGAGCCGGCCGGCGATCTCGGCCCGGCGCAGGAGCCGCCGGCGCCGGGTCTGCCCGACGGCGGCGACGATCACGGTGATCCCGGCCACGAAGACGAGGTCGCTCAGGCACTCGGCCGGCGACTTGGCCAGGCTGACCGGAAGCTGGGTCGCGGCCAGCAGTGCGGTCCCGAGTGCGGCGGGGCCGGCCTCAC
>JBDSTJ010000589.1:0-3907 GCA_039928335.1 Streptosporangiaceae bacterium
AAATGGGGCCTGCCGGTCGACCCGGACGCCCTGGTGGAGAACCTGTCGGTCGGCGCGCAGCAGCGGGTCGAGATCGTCAAGGCGCTCACCCGCGACGTCGACCTGCTGATCCTGGACGAGCCGACCGCGGTGCTCACCCCGCAGGAGACCGAGGAACTGCTCGCCGTGATGCGCTCGCTGGCCGAGAGCGGCAAGTCGATCGTCTTCATCACCCACAAGCTCAAAGAGGTCAGGGCGATCGCCGACCGGATCACCGTGATCCGGCGCGGCGCGGTCGTCGGCACCGCCGGCCCGTCGGCCTCCGAGGCCGAACTGGCCTCGATGATGGTCGGCCGCGACGTGCGGCTGAAGGTCGAGAAGGACCCGGTCAAGATCACCGATGCGGGGCCGGCGTTCAGCGTCCGGGACCTGACCGTGGTCGACCCCAACGGCCAGGCCGTCGTCGACGACCTCAGCTTCGACCTCCAGCCCGGCGAGATCCTCGGCATCGCCGGGGTCCAGGGCAACGGGCAGTCCGAACTGGCCGAGGCCATCCTCGGCCTGTTCGCCCCGGCCGCCGGGTCGATCGTCCTGGACGGCGTCGAACTCGTCGGCAAGACCCCCCGCCAGGTGCTCCACTCCGGTGTCGGCTTCGTGCCCGAGGACCGCAGCACCGACGGGCTGATCGGGACCAGCAGCGTCTCGGAGAACCTCGTCCTCGACCTGTACGACCGGCCGGCGTTCGCCCGGCGCGGCACGATGGACCTCCCGGCGATCCGCCGGAACGCCGAGGACCGGGTCGCGGAGTTCGACATCCGAACCGGGTCGATCGACACCCCGGCGGGCAAGCTGTCCGGCGGCAACCAGCAGAAGGTGGTCGTGGCCCGGGAGATGTCCCGGCCGCTGCGCATGCTGGTGGTCTCCCAACCGACCCGCGGCGTCGACGTCGGGGCGATGGAGTTCATCCACAAGCGCATCGTGCGCGAACGCGACCAGGGCCGGCCGGTCCTGGTCATCTCCACCGAACTCGACGAGATCTTCGCCCTGGCCGACCGGATCGCGGTCATGTACCGGGGCAAGATCATGGCCATCGTGCCCCCGGAGACCTCGACCGAGCACATCGGTCTCCTGATGGCCGGGGTCCACCCAGAGCAGGACGTGACCACGTGACCCAGGCAGATCTCAAGAAGCCCGCGCCGGATCAGGCCCCCGAGCGCAGGGGCCTGATCGCCTCGGTGGTCGCCGGACCGCCCTGGGTCGTGACCGTGCTGGCCATCTTCCTGGCGCTGCTGGTCGGCGCGGTCCTGATCGCCGTGTCGAACCAGGCCGTACGGGACAGCTTCAGTTACTTCTTCGCCGCCCCGGGCGACGCGTTCTCGGCGGTCTGGACGACCGTGTCCGACGCCTATGTCGCGATGTTCAAGGGCGCGATCTGGAACCCCGACAGCTCCTGGGACGTGAAGACAGCGATCCAGCCGTTCAGCGAGACCCTCACCGAGGCGACCCCGCTGCTGCTGGGCGGGCTCGCGGTCGGGCTGGCCTTCCGGGCCGGACTGTTCAACATCGGCGGCCAGGGCCAGCTGATCATGGGTGCGATCTGCGCGACCTGGGTCGGCTTCACCCTGGACGGGCCGCCGATCATCGCGATGCTGCTGGCCGTCCTGGCCGGCCTCGCCGGCGGCGGCGCCTACGGCGCGCTGGTGGGCGTGCTCAAGGCCAGGACCGGGGCACACGAGGTGATCGTAACGATCATGCTCAACTACGTCGCGCTCGCCTTCCTCGCCTGGCTGATCGCCACCGACACCTTCCACAACGTCGAAGAGGCACAGCCGCTGTCCAAGCCCGTCTCGATCGCCGCCCGGCTGCCGCACCTGCTCGGCGACTCGCTGCGGCTCAACGGCGGCCTGCTGTTCGCGGCCGCCGCCGTCGCCTTCTGCTGGTGGCTGCTGAACCGCTCCACGCTCGGCTTCCAACTGCGCGCGGTCGGCGCGAACTCCAGCGCCGCCCGGAC
The DNA here is from genome assembly GCA_039928335.1 of Streptosporangiaceae bacterium. Lineage (GTDB taxonomy): Bacteria > Actinomycetota > Actinomycetes > Streptosporangiales > Streptosporangiaceae > Actinocorallia. The sequence continues at coordinate 1,991 of JBDSTJ010000589.1, forward strand.
CGCCGGCATGAGCGTCGGCCGCAGCCAGATCATGGCCATGCTGATCTCCGGCGGGCTGATGGGCATCGTCGGGGCCACCCAGGTCCTCGGCACCGCCAACGCCAACAACGCGCTCACCCCCCAGATCGACGCGGGCCTGGGCTTCACCGCGATCACCGTCGCGCTGCTGGGCCGCGCCTCGCCGATCGGCACCGTGTTCGCGGCCCTGCTGTTCGGGGCGCTGCAGGCCGGCGGCCGGTCCATGCAGGGCACCGCCGGGGTGTCGCTGGAGATCGTGACCGTGCTCCAGGCCCTGATCGTGCTGTTCGTGGCCGCTCCCCCGCTGGTCCGCGGGATCTTCCGGTTGCGCGGGGCCGGCGGCACCGACGCCGCGCTCGCTTCGAAGGGATGGAACGGCTGATGGCCACCCTGACACTGCCCAAGGGCACCGGCCTGGCCACGATGGGCAGGAGCCGGCTGTACGGCGGCGCGGCCATGGTCGTGCTCAGCCTGTACGGGCTGTGGGCCTTCGGGCTCGGCAGCCGCACCGACGACGGGGCCGAGGCCAGGTTCAGCTTCAACCTGCTGGACGCCACCGGCCTGACCCTGCCGGACGTCAGCGTCCCGGCCGGGCCGACCGCGATCGGGCTGTGCCTGCTCGCGGCCGCCCTGGGTGTGCTCAAACTGGCCCGGCCGCTGCCCCGCCGGCTCAACGCGCTGGTGACCGCGGGCTGGCTGGCCCTGTTCGTCAACGCGTTCCTGGTCTGGTCGACCGCCGACCAGAGCCTCAACCTCGCGGCCGTGCTCAACGCGACCGTGCTCGGCGCGATTCCACTGATCCTCGGAGCGCTCGCCGGCGTGCTCGGCGAACGGTCCGGCGTGATCAACGTGGCGATCGAGGGCCAGTTCCTGATCGGCGCGTGCGCCGCGGCCTTCACCGCGTCCGCGACCGGCAGCCTGTGGGCCGGAGTGATCGCGGGCTGTGTCGGCGGGGCGCTGCTCGGCGCGATGCTGGCGGTGTTCGCCCAGCGCTACCTGGTCGAGCAGGTCGTCCTCGGCGTCGTCCTCACCATGTTCGCGACCGGTCTGACCGGGTTCTTCTATGAGCAGGTGATGCAGCCGAGCGCCGGGGAGTACAACAAGGCCCTGGCCTTCTCCAACATCAAGATCCCGCTGCTCTCGGAACTGCCGGTGATCGGGCCGGTGCTGTTCAACCAGAACATCCTGGTCTACCTCACCGCGGCCCTCGTCGCGATCGTGCACGTCGCGCTGTTCCACACCCGGTGGGGCCTGCGCACCCGCGCCGTCGGCGAACACCCCACGGCCGCCGACACCGTCGGCATCAAGGTCGTGGCGACCCGCTACCGCAACATGATCCTCGGCGGCCTCATCGCCGGCCTGGGCGGTGCGTGGCTGACGATCGGCCTCAACATCTCCTTCAACAAGAACATGGCCGCCGGGCAGGGCTTCATCGCCCTCGCCGCCCTGATCTTCGGCCGCTGGTCGCCACTCGGCGCGATGTGGGCGGCGCTGCTCTTCGGGTTCGCCGGCGGCCTGTCCAACGCCGTCCAGCCCCTCCAGATCCCGATCTCCTCCGGCTTCCTCACCATGGCCCCCTACCTCGCCACGATCTTCGCGGTCGCCGGCCTCGTCGGCGCCGTCAAGGCCCCCGCCGCCGACGGCCAGCCCTACGTCAAGGGCTGAGCGAGACGAGAAACGAGCGCACGACCTCAAGGGGCCGTGCGCTCGTCGGGTGTCAACGGGTGGTGCTCAGGCGGTGCCGGTGCCCTCGAGCCGCCTGCGAGGGGCGTCGGCCAGGGCCGTGAGGACCGTGGTGGCGAGGATGCTCACCCCGACCGGGATACAGCCCTCGTCGACGTCGAAGTCGCCCCGGTGCAGGTCGTACTCGGGCTTGCCCGGGGTGCGGACGCCGAGCCG
>JBDSTJ010000590.1:0-6839 GCA_039928335.1 Streptosporangiaceae bacterium
AACAGCTTCATCGCCCGCACGCCCTGCTCCAGCAGCGCCATGGCCTCCGACACCGTGGCCACGCCGGGCAGGAACGGCAGGCCCGTGTCGGTCATCGCGCCGCGCAGCCGCTCGGTGCAGCCGGGGCTGACCAGGAACCGGGCACCGGCCGCGGCGGCCTCCCGGGCGTGCTCGGGGAAGACGACCGTCCCGGCGCCGATCACGGCGTCGGGCACCTCGGCGGCGATCCGCCGGATCGACTCCAGCGCCGCCGCGGTGCGCAGCGTCACCTCGATCACCGGCAGGCCGCCGGCGACCAGGGCACGGGCCAGCGGCACCGCGGCGTCGGCGTCCTCGAGCACGACGACGGGGACCACGGGCGCGAGCGCCATGAGCTCTTCGCTCTTCATCTCTCGGTGACTCCTCTAGAAGACTCGGGCACCGCGCTCGGCGGGTCCGACGGCCGTGCGGAAGGCGGCGAACAGGTCGCGACCGGTGCCCACCCAGGCGTCCACGGCCGGTGCGGCCCCGGTCGAGGTGCGGACGGTCAGGTCGGCGAGGACCTCGAGCGTGCCCGACTCGGCGTCGAACCTGATGACGTCGCCGTCCTGGATCCGGGCGAGCGGACCGTCGGCGGCGGCCTCGGGCGTGAGGTGGATCGCGGCGGGGACCGCCCCGGACGCCCCGGACATCCGGCCGTCGGTGACCAGCGCCACCTTGAAGCCCTTGTCCTGCAGGACCGACAGCGGCGGGGTCAGCTTGTGCAGCTCCGGCATGCCGGTGGCGCGCGGACCCTGGTAGCGCAGCACCACGATCACATCGTGGTCCAGCTCGCCCGCGTGGAAGGCCTCGAGGATCTGCTCCTGGGTCGAGAACACCGTGCAGGGGGCCTCGATCACCCGGTGCTCGGGCCGGACCGCCGACACCTTGATCACGCCGCGGCCGAGGTTGCCCTCGAGCATCCGCAGCCCGCCGTCGGCCGAGAACGGCTCGGTGGCGTCGCGCAGGACCGAGGTGTCGCCGCTCCGGGTGACGGACGGCTCCCAGGTGAGGCGGTCCTCGGTGTGGTGGGGCACCGTGCGGTAGTGGTCGAGCCCCCGGCCGACGACCGTCTGGACGTCCTGGTGCAGCAGGCCCGCGTCGAGCAGACTCGAGATCAGGAAGCCGGTACCGCCGGCGGCGTGGAAGTGGTTCACGTCGGCCGAGCCGTTGGGGTAGATCCGGGTCAGCAGCGGGGTGACCGAGGACAGCTCCGCGAAGTCGTCCCAGGTCAGTTCGAGCCCGGCGGCCGCGGCCATCGCGGGCAGGTGCAGCGTGTGGTTGGTGGAGCCGCCGGTGGCCAGCAGCGCGACCACGCCGTTGACGAACGCCTTCTCGTCGAGGATCTGCGCGACCGGGGCGACGGTGCCGTCCACGATCTTCCGGCCGGCCTCGGCGGTCAGGGCGTCGCGCAGTTGCGTGCCGGGCGGGACGAAGCTCGCTCCCGGCAGGTGCATGCCCATGACCTCCATGAGCATCTGGTTGGAGTTGGCGGTGCCGTAGAAGGTGCAGGTGCCGGCCGAGTGGTAGGACGCGGCCTCGGCGTCCAGCAGCTCCTCCTTGCCGATCTGGCCGACCGCGTAGAGCTTGCGGATCCGGCCCTTCTCGTTGTTGGGCAGGCCCGAGCCCATCGGCCCGGCCGGAACCATGATCGTGGGCAGCTGTCCGAAGGACAGCGCCCCGATGACCAGCCCCGGCACGATCTTGTCGCAGACGCCCAGCATCAGGGCTCCGTCGAACATGTCGTGGGCCAGCGCGATCGCGGCGGACATCGCCACCACGTCGCGGCTGTACAGCGACAGCTCCATGCCGGCCCGGCCCTGGGTGATCCCGTCGCACATGGCGGGCACTCCCCCGGCGACCTGGGCGACACCCCCGGCGAGCAGGATCGCCTTCTTCAGCAGGTCCGGGTAGGTCCTGAACGGCTGGTGCGCCGAGAGCATGTCGTTGTAGGAGGTGACGATCGCGATGTTGGGCCGGGTGGTGCGGCGCAGTGCCTGCTTCTCCTCGGGACTGCACGCGGCGAACCCGTGGGCGAAGTTGCCGCAGCCCAGCGCGCCACGGGCCGGCCCCGCCGACCCGGCGGCGGCGACGCGCGCCAGGTAGGCGGCACGGCCCACCGCGCTGCGCTCGGCGATCCGTTCGGTGACGCGGCCGACAACGGGGTTGAGGGGTGACATTCGCCTCTCCCAGGGGAGCTTGAGGTAACCAGCGGCTCACCTTAGCAAGAGTTGGGCCGATACTTATGTAGAAAACATGACAAAAGTCTCCGTTCTGGCCGAGGGACCTCGGCCGAGACCGTGGTTGACTGGTCGAATGCCGAGAAGTGCCGCCTCCAGCGGGGAGATCCTGCGCCTGATCCGCGAGGAGGACCTGCACAGCCGGTCCGAACTCGCCCGGATCACCGGGCTGTCCCGGCCGGTGATCGGCCAGCGCGTCACCGACCTGCTCGACGCCGACCTGATCGTCGAGGCTCCCGGCGTGTCGAGCGGCGGACGGCCCGCCGCCCGCCTGGAGTTCCACGGCGCCGGCGGCACCGTCCTGGTCGCCTCGCTCGGCCACACCCACGGCCACCTGGGTGTCTGCGACCTCGCAGGGACCCTGCTGGCCAGGGAACCGGTCAGTGTCGACACCGGCATCGAGCGGATGATGGACGCCTGGGCGGCGATGTCCCCGGCGGCCGTGCGCGGCGTGGGGCTGGCCATGCCCGGTCCTGCCCACGCGGACGAGTCGATCATCAAGGCCGTCCGCAACCGCTTCGGCGCACCCGTCCACCTGGACAACGACGTCAACGTCATGGCGCTCGGCGAACACCGGCTGCGCCACGACGTCGACGACCTGCTCTTCGTGAAGGCCTCCACCGGGATCGGCGCGGGCGTGATCGCCGGCGGCGTCCTGCAGCGCGGCGCCTACGGTTCCGCCGGCGAGATCGGCCACATCCCGGTCCCCGACGGCACCCTGTGCGGCTGCGGCACCGTGGGCTGCGTGGAGACCGTCGCCGGCGGCGCGGCCCTGCTGGCCCTGCTACGCGGGCGGGCCCGGGACCTGCCCGAGCTCGCGGCGCTGTCGCGCGCGGGTGACCTGGAGGCCGTGGCCGTCCTGCGCGAGGCGGGCCGGCGCATCGGCGAGGTCGTCGCGGCGGCGGTCAACGTCCTCAACCCGGCGCTGGTCGTGATCGGCGGCGACCTGTCGGGCAAGAACCTGATCGCGGGCGTGCGCGAGACCGTCTACCACCGGGCCGCCGCGGTGGCCACCCGCCAGTTGCGGATCGAGCCCAGCGAACTCGGCGACGACGCGGGCCTCCTCGGCTGCGCCACCATGATCCTCGGCCATGTCCTGGCCCCCGCCGCCATCGATGAGGCCCTGACCCGTCAACGCTGACAGCTCCGGCTCCACCGGCGGGCCGCCGTAGGCCCCGACCACCGTCAGGTTCACGGCCGACCGGCGGCATAAAAACTTGAGTCTTCAAGTTATGCTGAGTGAACCTGACCCGGGAGGCCGCGATGACCACTATGCCGACGATCTACCTGAGCCACGGGGCCCCGCCGCTGGCCGACGACCCGATCTGGCCCGGCCAGCTCGCCGCCTGGTCCGCCGACCTGCCGCGGCCCACGGCGATCCTGATGATCTCCGCGCACTGGGAGGACGCCCCGCTGGCGCTGGGGGCCACCGAGACCAGACCGCTGGTCTACGACTTCGGCGGATTCCCCCAGCACTACTACGAGGTCCGCTACGCCGCACCCGGTGCGCCCGCGCTCGCCGCCAGGGTCCGCGGGCTGCTCGGCGACGTCCAGGACGTGCCCGACCGGGGCCTGGATCACGGGGCCTACGTGCCACTGGTCGAGATGTTCCCCGCCGCCGACGTCCCGGTCCTGCAGATCTCCATGCCGACGCTCGACCCGGCCCGGCTGTATGCGATCGGACGCAGGCTCGCGCCGCTCCGCGAGGAGGGCGTACTGATCATCGGCAGCGGGTTCTTCACCCACAACCTGCGCGGCATCAACCCGGCCTTCGGCGAGCACGAGGCCCCGGGCTGGTCCAAGGACTTCGACGCCTGGGGGCAGGAGGCGCTGGCCGCCCACGACATCGACGCGCTGCTGGACTTCCTGCACAAGTCGCCGTCGGGCCGCACCGCCCACCCGCGCACCGAGCACTTCGCCCCGCTGTTCGTCACCCTGGGTGCGGGCGAGAACGACCTGGCCACCCAGAAGTCGGTCATCGACGGCTACTGGTACGGCCTGGCGAAACGTTCCCTTCAACTCGGCTGACGTCGCTCAGCCGAGTTGAAGACGCAGCCGAAGAGGCCCGGAGGCAAGCCTCCGGGCCTCTTCGGCGTCGGATACCGGTCGGATCAGCGCCGGGTCAACGCGCGCTCGTCGTTGCGGCGGCGGGTGGCCCTGCGGCGCGGCCTGGGCATCGGCCGCCTGGTGTGCGTGACCAGCCCAGCGGCCTTCATCTGGCGGCGCATATTGATCACCACGAACGGAATGAGGGCCGCGACGGTCAGCTCGGAGGCCGCGGCGAACTTGATCCACGCGCCACCACCGGGGATCCCGGTCCCCCAGGCCACGATGCAGACCCCGACCACGCCGGCCCAGACCACCATGATCATGGTGAGCTTGCGGCTGGTGGGCTTGGGGAAGGGCACCTTGGAGACCGCGAGCGCGGCCACGGTCAGCACGCCGACCATCGCCACCGGGAGCGGCGGGGACAGCACCAGGATCGCGACCACGGTGAAGGCGCACAGCGGGGCCGGCATGCCGCGGAAGATGCCCGGTTCGGGCACCGCGCAGACATAGCGGGCCAGCCGGACCACGATCGCCAGGAAGAAGGCCGCCGAGACCACGAGCGCCGGCAGCGCACGCTGCTGGGAGTCGAATCCGGCCCAGGACAGGACCATGGCCGCCGGGACCAGCCCGAAGGTGATCACATCGGCGAGGTTGTCGAGGTGCGGGCCGAACGGCGAACTGCGCCACCTGCGGGCCATCCGGCCGTCGAACAGGTCGCAGATCGATCCGATCAGCATGAGGAGCACGGCGCCGGCGAAGAACTTGCTGTCGGTGCCGTGGAAGGACCCCTTGACCATGATGCTGCGCAGGGCGGCGATGCCGCACAGCGCGTTGCCCAGGGTGAGGAAGTCAGCGATGGAGAGTCGTTCTATGACGACGACTTCTGGCTCAGCCGCAGACAAGGTGCGTCTCACCTGCGCGAGTCTTCTGTCCGATGACCACGGCGGGCCTGAGGCCCTCGGGCAGGTACACGTCGAAACGCGAACCGAACCTGATCAGGCCGAGCTTCTCGCCCTGCTCGACGGTGACCCCCGCCTCCAGGTAGGGCACGATCCGGCGCGCGACGGTGCCGGCGATCTGCACGCACTCGATCTCGCCGAGGTCGGTCTCGAACTTCCAGACCACGCGCTCGTTGCGCTCGCTGTCCTTGTTGAACGCCGGCACGTGTCCGCCGGCGACGTGCTCGACCGAGGAGATCTTGCCGGCGATCGGGGCACGGTTGACGTGCACGTCGATCGGGCTCATGAAGACCGCCACCCGGGTGCGGCCGTCGGCGTGGGTCTCGATGCTCTGCACCACTCCGTCGGCGCCCGACAGCAGCAGGCCCTCTCCGGAGCGGGGCGGGTCGCGGAAGAACCATGTCATCCCGGCGGCGGCCGCGGTCGCGACCGTGGCGACGGCTGCGTGGTACGGAGACCTCCGCGCCAGCGCGATGGAACCGGCGGCGCCCACAAGCCCGGGGATCAGCCATGGAGCCGCTCCCCGGGCGATGGACAACGCCTCTGCCTCACGACCTGGCACTGAACTCATCTCCCATGATCAACAAATTGTTGTTATTCGGGTGAGCTTACCCACTGTCCCCCGGCTTCGCTAAATGATCTAACCAAGCCGCAGGTCACGCCCCGTATGCACACGGACACGCAAGACATATCAGCACAAGTGTGTCACGGCGGCCGACCTCCGTGCGGGTTTTCCGCGAGTGATTGACTGGCGCCCGTGAAGGAACAGCTGACCGAGATCGCCCGCACCGCGGGCGGCCGCGGCGAACCGATCATCCTGTACGACCGGCACGATGTCATGGTCATCCAGGTGGGCGGCGTGGTGGCGAAGTCGCACGGTCCCCGAACCACTGATCTTGCGGTACGACTCCGGGTCGCACGGGCGCTCCCCGACATTCTGCTCGCCCCGTTCGGCCCGCCCCAGGCCCTGGGCACCGAACAGGCGTCACTGTGGCCCGCGGGCGAGCCGGTCGACCCCGGTGATCCGGACGCCGCGCCCTGGGAGGAGGGTGCGCGGCTGCTCGCGGCCCTGCACGCCGCCCCGCTCGCGGCGCACGGCCCGCTCCCCCGCCAGGGCGCGCCCGCCAGGGTCTGCGAGGTGATGACCCGGCTGCCCGCCGACCACCCGGCCTCCCCCGTGGTCCGCCGGGCGTTCGCGGCGCTGCCCGATCCGCTGGAGACCGTCGGCGTGCCCCGGCTGGTACACGGCGACTTCCACCTCGGACAGTTGGTCAGACACGAGGACGCCTGGCGACTGATCGACGTCGACGAGCTCGGCTGGGGAGACCCGACTTGGGACCTGGCCAGGCCGGCCGGGCTGTTCGCCGCCGGGGTGATCTCCGCGGGGGTCTTCAGCCGGTTCGTCGCCGCCTATCGAGAGGCCGGCGGGCCGGCGATTCCCGCGGAAGGCGATCTCTGGGAGGCACTGGACATTCCGGCTAAGGCTTTGGCGATCCAAACGGCCGCCCGGTGCGTCTCACATGCTGTCGAGGAGAACCGGCCGCTGGACGAGCTCGAGACGGCCCTCATCGAC
>JBDSTJ010000591.1:0-2589 GCA_039928335.1 Streptosporangiaceae bacterium
GGCCAGCACTCTTCGGGAGAGGCTCCGCATTTTCACCCCTTCGTGATCGGCATCGCGTGAACAAGGGCGACGCTAAGGAGACGGGGTGGGACAGAACAGACCCAAGTCGCCTTGTTATCGATCCGAGACCTTCTCCTTGACAAAGGTCAGGGGGAGGGGTGACCAGTCCGGCCTCACTCCGCAGACGCGGGCTGTTCGGTGAGCGGCAGGCAGACCCTGAACCAGGTCTCGCCCGGTTCGGACCTGACCGTCAGGTCGCCGCCGTGCCTGCTGACCACGATCCGGTAGGAGATGTCCAGGCCCAGGCCGGTGCCCTGGCCGACCGGCTTGGTGGTGAAGAACGGCTCGAAGATCCGCTGCCGGATCTCCGGCGGGATCCCCGGCCCGGTGTCGCCGATGTCGACCCGGACCTTGTCGTTGTCCAGGTAGGTGCGGATCGTCAGCGTGCCGTACCCGTCCATCGCCTGGATCGCGTTGTCGATCAGGTTGGTCCAGACCTGGTTGATCTCCCCGGTGTACAGCGGCACCAGCGGGATCGACCGGTCGAAGTCCTTGACCACCTCGATGCCGGTGAGCTTGCCGCTGAGCATCACCAGGGTGCTCTTGAGGCCCAGGTGGATGTCGACCCGCTCGTGCGGACCGCGGTCCATGTTGGAGTACTGCTTCGCGGCCGCGACGAGAGTGGAGATCCGGGTGACCGAGTCGGTGATCTCGCCCAGCAGCAGTTCGGTCTCCAGCGCGTAGGCCAGCCAGCGGATCGCGCCCTCCAGCAGCCCGCCGGGGGCCTCCTCGGCCACCCGGTCCAGAAAACCGGTGGTGGTGCCCGCGTTGACGAAGATCGAGGCGAGCTCCCAGCCGTTGGGCACCCCCCGGTCGTCCAGCCAGTCGGTGATCTCGTCCTCGCGCTCGGACTCCTGCATCGCCGTGAGCTTCGGCGCGACCGCGATACCGAGCACAGCCTCCTCCTGGACGTCCACCAGCAGCTCGAGCAGCCGGTGGTCGAGCTCGTTGTGCGCGAGCATCGCGAGCTTGTGCCGCATGCCCGCCACCCGCTCACGCAGCGAGGAGGTCGCTCGTACGGCCGCGGCCGCCGGGTTGTTCAGCTCATGGGTCAGGCCCGCGGACAGGGCGCCCAGGGCCAGCAGCTGCTGGCGCTGGCCGATGATCTCCTGGGAGTTCCGCATACCGAGGAACAGGCCCTCCAGCAGGTGGATCGCCATCGGGAACCAGTGGTTCATCAACCAGCTGAAGTCGTCGCTGCCGAGGACGAAGAGCCGGATGTCGGTGATCGCCCGGAAGCTGGCGGTGTAGGCCTGCTGCCCGTCCCGCTGGAGATAGGACTGCATGGCCCCGGCGTAGACGCCGACCTGGTCGGTCCGGATGGTCTCCACGTCGTCGGCGCCGACCCGGCGCGACAGGCTCACCGTCCCGCCCAGCAGCATGACGAGCACCTCGCTGGGCGCGCCCTCCTCGAAGACCATCTCCCGGGCGGGCAGCTCGGCGACCCAGCCGTGTTCGGACAACCAGGTGAGCTGCTCGTCGGTCAGCTTCTCGAACAGGAACAGCGAGCGCAGCTCGTCGATCGTCGCCGTGCCGGCCTTGTCCATCACGCTCATGTGACCGCCAGATAACGGTGAATGAGGGACACAGCCATCGCGCCCTCCCCCACAGCGGATGCGACCCGTTTGATCGATTCGGCCCGGACGTCGCCGGCCACGAACACCCCCGGCACGCTGGCCTCCAGCGGCCAGGGATCGCGCTCCGCGGACCAGCCCTGCGGCCGTTTGCGGTCGATGATCAGGTCCTGGCCGGTCAGCAGGAAGCCCCGTTCGTCCCGCTGGAGCACCCCCGACAGCCAGTCGGTGCGGGGCTGCGCCCCGATGAAGACGAACAGGTGACTGGCATCGACCTGCTCGGGACCGTCGGCCTCGACATGCCGCAGGCTCACCGCCTCCAGATGGTCGTCGCCGTGGGCCGCCTCGACCACCGTGCAGAGCCGGACGTGGATGTTCTCGATCGCCTGGATCTGCTCGACCAGATAGTGCGACATCCCGCGTTCCAGGGAGTCTCCCCGGATGACCATGGTCACCGAGTTGGCGACCCGGGAGAAGAAGACCGCGGCCTGGCCGGCGGAGTTCGCGCCACCCACGATGACCACGTCGCTCTCGACGCAGTTGGCGGCCTCGGTCGCGGCCGAGCCGTAGAAGACGCCCCGCCCGGTCAGTTCCTCGATACCGGGCGCGCCGAGCTCACGGTAGGAGACGCCGGTGGCGACCACGAGGGCCCGGGTCGTGACCTCGGTGCCGTCGTTGAACGTGAGCGTACGGGCCGGGCCCTCGGTGCGCAGGCCGGTGACGTCCCGGCTGGTCAGGATCTCGGTGCCGAACTTGGTGGCCTGACGGCGCGCCCGGTCGGTCAGCTGCGCGCCGGACACCCCGTCGGGGAAGCCCAGGTAGTTCTCGATCCGCGAGGACTGCCCGGCCTGACCACCCGTCGCGCTCTTCTCCACCAGCACGGTCCTGAGGCCCTCCGACGCCCCGTAGACCGCCGCGCCCAGACCGGCCGGGCCACCCCCGACGATCAGCAGGT
>JBDSTJ010000592.1:0-3113 GCA_039928335.1 Streptosporangiaceae bacterium
TGGCCGCGGCGATCCGCGGGCACCAGCCTGGTGAAGGCCTGGTCCTCACCTACCTGCGCGGCGGGAGGTCGGCCACCGCCGAGGTCACCCTGACCACCGCACCGGCGAACTGACGGCCGCTCCACCCTGGTCCCGGCCGGTCAACTGACCGGCCGGGACTTTTGCCTGTGCTGTGGCTCTGGTCACACCCGATCCGGAACCCTACGATGGCGGCGAGCCTGTGGATCATGAGCACCAGGAGTATGCATGCCCTATCGATCCCGACTCGCCTCGCTCGTGGCGCTGACCCTGACCGGTGGCCTGTTCTTCGCCGCCGGTGCGTCGGCCAACGAACCCGTCGCGGAAAGCCCCGCCGCGCTCCAGACGATCGCCGCGAGGTCCGTGCCGCAGTGGAACTTCGCCCGCGCCAACAGCAACGACCCGTGCTGGCCCGAGTCGCCCTTCGACGCCAACGGCAACCCCGCCGACGGGGGCGGCGTGCAGTGGTGGCCCAACAGCGACGGGGGCTGCGGCGTGCACCGGTCGGCGTTCCCGACGTACTACACCGTCCAGCAGTGCGCTGCTGACGAGGTCCGGGTCAGTTTCACGATCTACCAGGCGACCAGTGGTTTCCGGCCCTCGGGCCACCGTCACGACTTCGAGCACGTCGACGTGGTGTGGCGGAGGAACGGGTCCGCCTGGGCTCGGGACCGGCTGCTGCTCAGCGCGCACGGCGGCCACCGCGTGGTCTCCTGGGGCAGCGCGGAGAGCTGGGACGCCGCCCGCGGCCACGCCTCGCTCGGCCTGGAGCACCCGCGGATCTTCGTCGGTTACGGCAGCCACTCCATGTACAACAACCAGGGCGGCCTCAAGGACGTCATCTCCGCCTACACCAACGAGTACCGGCACGCCGACTACCCGGTCTGGGCCGACCAGTCCGGTCTCGTCGAGGTCGTCAGGGACGGCGCGCTCTTCCAGCACTTCGAGGCCGACGCGGCGGCCTGGGGCAGCGCCGACAGCAACCCCGCCAAGGTCGCCAGGGACGTGTGCGGCCACTGACGGCCGCTCGGAGACCACCCGGGCCTCCCGCGGCCGCCTGAGTCGAGAATCACCTTGCGGGGAGGAGCGCCCCGGGGCATAGTGAGTTGGATAATCCAACTTATGGAGGTCGCGATGCGTGACGCGGTGATCGTGGAGGCCGTTCGTACCCCGGTCGGCAAGGGGCGGCAGGGCGGGGCACTCCACGGGGAACACCCGGTCGACCTGCTCGCCCGGACGCTGCAGGCGCTGATCGAGCGCAGCGGCATCGACCCGGCCCTGGTGGACGATGTGATCGGTGGTGTGGTCTCGCAGGTGGGGGAGCAGGCGATCAACCTCACCCGCAACGCGGTGCTCGCCGCCGGGTTCCCCGAGAGCGTGCCCGCCATGACCGTGGACCGCCAGTGCGGCTCCTCCCAGCAGGCCGCCCACCTCGCCGCGCAGGGCGTGATCAGCGGCGCGTACGACATCGCCATCGCCTGCGGGGTCGAGTCGATGTCCCGAGTCCCGATGGGGTCGACCGTCACGGCCGGCAGCGACCCGTACGGACCGATGCTGCACCGCCGCTACCCCGAGGGCCTGGTCGGCCAGGGGATCAGCGCCGAGCTCATCGCCGAGCGCTGGAAGATCTCCCGCGAGGAACTGGACGCCTTCGCCTGCGAGTCCCACCGGCGGGCCGCGGCGGCCTGGGACCGGGGCGAGTTCGACCGCGAGGTCGCCTGGACCGGACTGCGGGACGAGACAGTGCGCCCCAGCACCTCGGTCGAGGCGCTCGCCGGGCTCAGGCCCGCGTTCGGCAACCCGGCGGCCGAGGCGCGGTTCCCCGAACTCGGCTGGAACGTCACCGCCGGCAACAGCTCGCCCATCAACGACGGGGCGGCGGCGCTGCTCATCATGGGCGCGGACGTCGCCGAACGTCTCGGGCTGCGGCCCCGGGCCCGCTTCCACTCCTTCGCCGTCGTCGGGGACGACCCGCTGCTGATGCTCACGGCGGTCATTCCGGCCACCCGGAAGGTCCTGGCCAAGGCTGGTCTCGGCCTCGAGGACATCGACCTGTTCGAGGTCAACGAGGCGTTCGCGTCGGTGGTCCTGGCCTGGCAGCGCGAGACCGGAGCCGACCTCGCGAAGGTCAACGTCCGGGGCGGCGCGATCGCGATCGGCCACCCGCTCGGCGGCAGCGGGGCCCGGATCATGACGACGCTCCTGCACGCGCTGGAGGACCGGGGTGGGCGTTTCGGCCTGCAGACCATGTGCGAGGCGGGCGGCCTGGCCAACGCCGTGATCCTCGAACGGCTGTGAGGCCGGTCAGCAGCAGGTGATCCGGGGGTTCCGGTCGCGCTCGTCGGTGCGGTCGCGCCAGAACTCCCGCTCCGGCAGGACCGGCTCGCCGGGGTGGCGTCGCGCCCGGTGCTCCAGGTAGATCTCGTACGCCCGCTCCCCGGTGAGTTCCCGGACCAGCCTGACCGTGCTCTTCCAGCTCACTTGTCGGCCCCGATCAGCCCGGCCGGGGCTTGGATCTTCGATACCACATAGGGATCCTCGGTCGAGGGAAGCGGCTCGCGACCGCGCAGCGCCGTGACCCAGACCCGCGAGGCGTCGACCAGCACGATGATCACGAGAACAGCGAAGAAGGCCGACAACACCCCGTCGACCGTGGCGTTCGTGACCACCTGCTGCATCTGCCCCGGGGTCTTGGCGCTGCCCAGCGAGGTCTTCCCGGCATGCAGCGCGTCCTGGTAGAGGCTGCGCTGGGCGAAGAACCCGACCTTCACGTCGTCGGAGAAGACCTTCTGCCAGGACGCGGTCAGCGTCACCGCGACATCCCACACCAGTGGCACCAGGGTCACCCAGGCGTACCTGGCCCGGCCCGACTTGATCAGCAGCGTCGTGCAGACCGTCAGCGCGATCGCCGCGAGCAGCTGGTTGGCGATGCCGAACAGCGGGAACAGCTGGTTGATGCCGCCGAGCGGCTCGTGCACCCCGGTCCACAGGAAGTAGCCCCAGGCCCCCACGACGGCCGCGCTGGACAGGTACAGGCCGGGCTTCCAGCTGAGGTCCCCGAACTTCTTCCAGACGTTGCCGACGGTGTCCTGCAG
>JBDSTJ010000593.1:0-17241 GCA_039928335.1 Streptosporangiaceae bacterium
CCAGGAAGAGACACGGCCGTTCTCCAGGGCCACCTTCCGGCGCATCATCGGTTTCGCCCGCCCGCACCGGCGGCAGCTCTCCTGGTTCCTGCTGCTCAGTGTGGTGACGGCGGTTCTCGCGGTCGCCACACCGGTTCTCGCGGGCCGGGTGGTCACCGAGATCGTCGAAGGCGCGGACGAGGGCATCGTGATCGGCCTCGCGGTGCTCATTGCGGTGATCGCCGTGGCCGAGGCGGGATTCGGCCTGCTGAACCGGTGGCTGTCGGCGGGCATCGGTGAGGGCCTGATCCTCGATCTGCGCACCACGGTCTTCGACCACGTGCAGCTGATGCCGATCGCGTTCTTCACCCGGACGCACACCGGGGCGCTGGTCAGCCGGCTGAACAACGACGTCATCGGCGCGCAGCGCGCGTTCAGCGACACCCTGTCGGGGGTGGTGAGCAACATCGTCACCCTGCTGCTCACCCTCGCGGTAATGATCAAGATTTCCTGGCAGATCACCCTGCTCGCGATGGTGCTCCTGCCGGTCTTCGTGCTGCCCGCCCGGCGGATGGGCAGCCGGATGGCACGCCTCCAGCGCGAGGCGGCCGGCCACGACTCGGTGATGAGCACCCAGATGACCGAACGGTTCTCCGCCCCCGGGGCCACCCTGGTGAAACTCTTCGGCAGGCCAGACCGTGAGTCCGCCGAGTTCACCGCACGGGCCAGGCGGGTCCGGGACATCGGGGTGCGGACCGCGATGGTGCAGTTCGTGTTCATGACCGCCCTGACCCTGGTCTCGGCGTTGGCGCTGGCCCTCGTCTACGGGCTCGGCGGGTTCTATTCCCTGCGAGGACAGCTCTCCCCCGGCGCCGTCGTCGCCCTCGCGTTGCTGCTCACCCGGCTGTATGCGCCCCTGACGGCGCTGGCCAGCGCGCGGGTCGAGGTGATGAGCGCCCTGGTCAGCTTCGAGCGGGTCTTTGAGATCCTCGACCTCGAACCGTTGATCACCGAGCGGCCTGACGCGGGGCGGGTGCCCGACGGGCCGGTCTCGGTCGAGTTCGACGGGGTCGGTTTCGCCTACCCCTCGGCGGACAAGGTGTCACTCGCGTCCCTGGAGGAGGTCGCCACCCTCGACACCCGCGGCGGCGTCGAGGTGCTGCACGGGGTGTCCTTCCGGGCCGAACCCGGCCAGATGGTGGCCTTGGTGGGGTCCTCCGGCGCAGGAAAGTCGACGATCGCCCAGTTGCTGCCCCGGTTGTACGACGTCGACTCGGGTGCGGTCAGGCTCGCCGGGATCGACGTCCGCGACCTGACCGCGGCCTCGATCCGCGAGACGCTCGGCATGGTCACCCAGGACGGCCACCTCTTCCACGACTCGATCCGGGAGAACCTCCTCCTGGTCAGGCCCGAAGCCCAGGAGGAGGAGCTGTGGGACGTGCTGCGCCGGGCCAGGCTCGCCGACCTCATCGAGGGGCTGGACGACGGACTGGACACCGTCGTGGGTGAACGCGGCTACCGGTTCTCCGGCGGCGAACGGCAGCGGCTGACCATCGCGCGGCTGCTGCTGGCCCGGCCCCGGGTCGTGATCCTCGACGAGGCCACCGCGCATCTCGACTCGACGTCCGAGGCCGCGGTGCAGGAGGCGCTCGGCGAGGCTCTGGCCGGACGCACGGCCCTGGTGATCGCCCACCGGCTGTCCACCATCCGCGCCGCCGACCTCATCCTCGTGATCGAGGACGGCCGGGTCGTCGAGCGCGGCACCCACACCGAACTCCTCGCCGACGGCGGCCGCTATCAGGAGCTCTATCGGACCCAGTTCGACCAGCCGGTCGAACCCGCACCCGTGACCCCGGCCAACGCGATCGCCTGACCGAGATTCGAACTCGGCGACCGGACGGTCGTGGCGATGGAGAGGTCCCGGCCCGCGACGGGGAGGCGACTACCGGGAGGTGAGGGGGCATGGGCCAGACTCCGGGGATGAGAAAGGTCATGGTCATCGGGATCGGAGCGGGGGATCCCGAGCAGATCACCGTGCAGGCGATCAACGCCCTCAACCAGGTCCGGGTCTTCTTCGTACTGGACAAGGGCGAGGCCAAGGACGAGCTGGTCGAGCTGAGACGGGAGATCCTGGACCGCCATGTCCAGGGCGAGGGTTACCGGGTGGTCTACGGTCGCGATCCGGAACGCGATCGGGGCGGCGCCGCCTACACCGAGGACGTGGACGACTGGCGCAGACGCCGCGCTGAGGTGTGCGCGGAGCTGATCGAGGAGCACTTGGAGCCGGATGCGACGGGCGCGTTCCTGGTCTGGGGCGATCCCGCCCTCTACGACAGCACCCTGGCGATCCTGGACGACCTGAACGCACGCGGGATGGGCCTGGAGATCGAGATGATCCCGGGGGTCAGCAGCGTGGCCGCCCTCACCGCCCGGCACCGGACCGCCCTGAACCGGGTCGGGCGGCCCGTCCAGATCACCACCGGTCGGCGCCTGGCCGAGGGCTGGCCGGAGGGGGTCGACGACCTGGTCGTCATGCTCGACGCCCGCACCTCCTTCACCGGTCTCGACCCCGCGCACACCGAGATCTTCTGGGGTGCCTACCTCGGCACTCCCGATGAGATCCTCATCTCCGGCCCCCTCGGTGAGGTCGCCGACCAGATCGTCACCGCCCGCGCCGCCGCCCGCGACCGCAAGGGTTGGATCATGGACACCTACCTGCTCCGCCGCTCCCCCTGAGGTCAGTTTTCCGCGATTACGAAGCGGGCTTTGAGGCAGTCGGGGTCGCGGGCGGCGACCGAGCGGTAGGCGGCGGGAGCTTCGTCGAGGGTGAAGGTGTGGGTGAAGATGCCGGTCGTGTCGAGGCGGCCGTGCTGTACCAGCGGGACGAGTTCCGCCCAGG
The DNA here is from genome assembly GCA_039928335.1 of Streptosporangiaceae bacterium. Lineage (GTDB taxonomy): Bacteria > Actinomycetota > Actinomycetes > Streptosporangiales > Streptosporangiaceae > Actinocorallia. The sequence goes on from JBDSTJ010000593.1 coordinate 2,879, forward strand.
TGCGGTGCACTGGAGCGGTGGTCATCCGGAGGGTGATGCTGCGATAGACGCCCATCAGGGCCGGCAGCGGGTAGGGCTGGAGATCGTGAACGCCGATCACTGAGATGGTCCCGCCCGCTCCTACGGTCGCGAAAGCGGCGTCGAGAGAGCTGTTGCCGGCCACCGCGTCGATCACTGCGTCGGCGCCGCGCCCGTCGGTGGCCGCCAGGACGAACTCCGTCAACGGTCCGTCGACGTCGACCGCGCCGGCCGCCGCCGCCCGCGCACGGCGGCCGGCGACCGGGTCGAACGCCAGGACCCGGCCGGCGCCTTGGAGCAGCGCGGATCGGACGGCGCACTGGCCGACGGCGCCGAGTCCGAGGACCACCACGGTGCCGCCGGGCGGGATGTCCGCACGTTGCGCCCCTGCCCAGCCGGTCCCGAGGTTGTCGGTGAGCAGCAGGGCCGCCTCGTCGTCGATCCCGTCGGGGATCCGGAGCAGTTGGAAGTCCGCGGCGGGGACGGCCAGCAGTTCGCTCTGACCGCCGCCGAGCTCACCGGACCCGAACACCCGGGGCCCGTCGACGCACGTGACCGGATCGCCGTTCCTGCAGCCGGCGCACTGCCCGCAGCCGGTCACCGAGGCGACCAGGACCCGGTCGCCGGCCCGGAACCGGCGGACGTCGGTTCCGGCCTCGAGCACGGTGCCGATCACCTCGTGCCCGACTGCGAGCGGAAAGAACGGCAGGTCGCCGTCGTAGAAGTGCAGGTCAGAACCGCAGATCGCGGACGATTCCACCTGGATCACGGCCCCGTCAGGGCCGGGGAGGGAAGGATCGGCGACGGTCTCGACGCAGATGTGGGCCGGGCCTTGGACGATGACGGAGCGCATGCTGCGGAACATAGGCCTGTAGACAGTTCTTGTAAAGTGTGTACTCTTCAGGCGTGCGCAACGTCCACGCCGGCCTTCCCTTCAGTGCGGCCGACTTCTCCGACTCCCGGATCGCGGCCGCCCTGGCGGACCTCTCGGTCCCCGCCCTCCTGGTCTCGTGCGTGCACATGAGCCGCCCTGAGGATCGTGCGGCGATCCTCGCGGGGCCCCTGCGGCCGCAGGGGAGTTTCCTGAACGAGTACCAGGGGTTCATGACGCCGGAGGACCAGGCTGCGGCACGGGAGTTCGCGCTCGGAGTGATCCGGGACTGGCGGGACCGCGGCTGTCCCGAGCCGGATCCGGTGGACCGGGCCCTGCTCAAGCAGTTGATGGAGTGGATCGTCCGCGGCGAGGTCGGTGAGGAGTACGTGCCGATGATGCTGGAGGAACTGGAGATCGACGGCGCGGACGGTCGCGCCTGCGCTCCGGTCGGCAACGCGGGCGAGTATCCCGTGGTGGTCGTCGGGTGTGGGATGTCGGGCATCCTTGCGGCGATCCGCCTCCAGGAGGCTGGCTTCCCGGTCGTCATCGTGGAGAAGAACGCCGGCCCTGGTGGCACCTGGTGGGAGAACACCTACCCGGGAGCCCGGGTCGACGTCGGGAACCACTTCTACTGCTACAGCTTCGAACCCGCCGACCACTGGACGGAGTACTTCGCCAGGCAGCCCGAGCTCCAGGCCTACTTCCAGGGCGTGTTCGACAGGCACGGGCTGGCCGACCGCACCCGGTTCGGGACCGAGGTACTCGGCGCGACCTGGGAGGAGAACGCAGGTACCTGGTCGGTCGACCTGGACGACGGCTCGGTGCTGACCGCGCGTTCGGTGGTCTTGGCCGTCGGCCAGCTCAACCGGCCGTACCTACCCGAGGTCCCCGGGGAGTTCGCCGGCCCGAACTTCCACACCGCCCGCTGGGACCACGAGGTGGACCTGGCCGGCAAACACGTGGTGATGGTCGGCGCCGGCGCGACCGGCTTCCAGCTGGCCCCGGCGATCGCCGACCAGGTTGCCGGCCTGACGGTGCTGCAGCGCAGCGCGCAGTGGATGTTCCCCAATCCCGGCTACCACGACCAGGTCGGGCCGGGGGTCGGCTGGGCGATCAGGCATCTGCCGTTCTACGGCCGCTGGTTCCGGTTTCTGATCTTCTGGCCCGGCTGCGACGCCGGCCTTGCCGCCGCCAGGGTCGACCCGGCCTGGGAGCACCAGGAGACCTCGGTCAGCGAGGTCAACGACCTGGTCCGGACCATGTTCACCGACTGGATCACCAGCCAACTGCCTGACGACCCCGACCTCGCCGCCAAGGTCGTGCCGACCTACCCACCGACCGGGAAGCGGACGCTCCAGGACAACGGGTCCTGGCTGCGGACCCTCAGCCGCGACAACGTGACGCTCGTCCGCGCCGGTGTCGGCGGTCTCGAAGCCGACGCGGTCATCGACAGCGACGGCCTGCGGCACCCGGCCGATGTGATCATTTGGGCGACCGGGTTCCGGGCCAACGACTTCCTGGTCCCGCTCAACATCCGCGGCCGTGGTGGTGCCGACCTGCGCGACACGTGGGGAACCCGCCCGCGCGCCCATCTCGGCGTCACCGTCACCGGCTTCCCGAACCTGTTCCTGCTGTACGGGCCGGGCACCAACCTCGCCAGTGGCGGCAGCATCATCTTCGCCTCCGAATGCGAGGTCCGCTTCGCGGTCGAGTGTCTGCGGCTACTCGCGGAGGGCGGGCACCGCACGATCGAACCCACGCCTGCGGCCTACGACGACTGGTACGAGCGGACCCAGGCCGAAGCACGGACGATGGTCTGGGCATCTCCGCACATCGAGCACAACTACTACAAGAACGGCGACGGGGAGGTCCACGGCCTCAACCCGTTCCGCCTGGCCGACTACTGGTCCTGGACCCGGAGCCCCGCCCCGACCGATTACCACGTGACGTGACCGCGCGCGCCCGCATCCTGGACGCCGTAGAGGCCTGCCTGCGACGCGACGGCATCCGACGCACGACCGTTCTGGGCGTCGCCGAGGAGGCAGGCCTGTCCCGCGCCTACGTCTACCGGTTCTTCCCCGACAAGGCGACGCTGGTCTCAGCGGCCCTGATCCGCCGCGACGAGGCGTTCTGGGCGGCGGCCGACGAACGCGTCTCCACCGCCGCCACCTTCGCGGGAATGGTCGCCGAGGCGGTGCTGCTCTCCCGCCAAGCCCCGCTGGGCTCCCTCGCGCTGAGCCTGGCCGAGGCCGAACCCCGGGCCTACGCCGAGGTCATGGGAACCTTCGTACACGAGGTCGTCCCGGGGCTCTCGGGTTTCTGGGTCGACCAGTTGACCCGGGCCCGGGCCCGGGGCCTGCTCCGCCCCGACCTCGACATTCCCGCAGCCGCGGAGTGGGTCATCCGGGTGCTGGTCTCCCTGGTCGCGGTCCCGGGCCGCGCCGTTGACGCCGACGACCGCGCCTCCCTGGTCTCCCACCTCGAGGCGTTCCTGGCCCCGGCCTTCACGCCGTGTCGGCGTTCGCCCGCCAGCCCCGTCACGGAGTAGGCCGACTCGGCCACGTCGCTTAGGAGGAGGTCACCAGACCGTGACCGTGTACGCGGAACGCCCGCTGCTCTTCCTCGACGTCGATGGGCCACTGCTTCCGTTCGGCGAGGACCCGCGACACGAGCAGCGGGACGCCGCTCCGGGATCGCAGTTGGCGCGGCTTGACCCCCAGGTGGGGCCTCGGCTGGCGGCGCTGCCGTGCGCCCTGGTCTGGGCCACCACCTGGGAAGACCAGGCCAACGCCGAGATAGCACCGCGGCTCGGCCTGCCAGCTCTCGCCTCGAACCACAAGTGTGGGGCTTGGTGGTGAGACGATCTCTGGGCCGGCCGTTCGGCTGGCTGTGGACGGCCTACGCCGTCAGCGCCTACGGCTCCGGGCTGGGATTCGGCGCGTTCTCACTGATCGCCGTGCTGGCGCTGCAGGCCAGCCCCGCTCAGGTCTCCGTGTTGGCCGCAGTGGGCCCGGCGGTCGGCGCGCTGATCGCGGTACCGCTCGGCCCGTGGGCTGAGTTTCGCCGCAAGCGGCCGGTGATGATCACGATGGACCTGGTCCGGTTCGCCGCCATGATGACGATCCCGATCGCCTACGTCTTCGGCCGCCTCGGGTTCGTCCAGTTGCTGGCGGTCTCGGCCGTGGTCGTCGCAGCCAAGATCGCCTTCAACGCGGCGAGCGGTGCCTACCTCAGGGCCCTGGTCCACCCGGATGATCTGCTCGTGGCCAACGCGCGGTTCGAGTCGACGAACTGGAGTTCCATCGCGGTGGGCCCGCCGCTCGGCGGCGCGGCGGTCGGGCTGTTCGGGCCGGTCACCACGATGGTGGCCGATGCGCTCAGCTACCTGCTCTCCGCGCTGGGGATCAACGCCATTCGCGGCCGGGAAGAACGCCCGCAGCGAACCGGCGAGAGCCGAGTCCGGGCCGTCGAGCTACTCGAGGGTTGGCGGCACATCCTCGCCCACCCCGGTCTGCGGGCGCTCTACTTCAACAACATGCTCGTCGCGGGACTGATCATGGCGACGGAGCCGCTGCTGGCCGTGCTCCTGCTCCGCGAGCTCGGATTCCCACCCTGGCAGTACGGCCTCGCCTTCGCCGCACCCTGCGTCGGCGGACTCATCGGCTCCCGGCTGGCCCGCCGGGTCGTGGCCCGCCATGGCCAGCACCGGGTTCTCCGGACCGTCGGCACACTGCGCGTGGTCTGGCTGATCGGCCTGGCCTTCGTCCCCGCCGGTGTCCCCGGCCTCGCCATCGTGATGGCCGTCGAGCTGGCGATCATCTTGAGCATGAGCCTGTACAACCCCGTGCTCGCCACCTACCGGCTCGAACACACCCCCCGAGACCTGATCGCCCGCACCCTGTCGGCCTGGTCGATCGGCCAGCAGGCGTCGATCGCGGTCTTCACCGTCCTCGGTGGACTGCTCGCCGACGCCACCGACCCACGCACCGCTCTCACGGTCACGGGACTGCTCATCCTCACCAGCCCGCTCCTGCTCCCCCGCCGTGACCGGCCCGCCACTTAATCGGCCCTGCGGCCTTACGAACTACCGAACGTCCACTTCCGGCGCGTCGGGGCGTCGGGAGACTCTGGGACACTGGCCGGTCGGGTCGCTCTTCAGCAGAGAGAAGCAGGCATGTCCGAGCAAAGCCGTCTCTTCTGTGATGGCACCCTGGCCGCGCGGATCGAACGCGCCGAGGCGAGGTTCATCGCCAAGGCCACCGAGGCCGCAGGGCGCAGGGCCGGCACGGTGTCCTTCGCGATGCCCGTCGCGGGCGGCCTGGCCACCTACGCCGAACACGAGTCACCCTTCAACAAGGTCGTGGGGCTCGGGTTCGGCGGCATCCCGAGCGAGACCGTCCTCGACGACATCGAACGCGCCTACGCCGCGCGCGGCGCCCCCGTCCAGGTCGAGCTCTGCCATCTCGCCGACGCCGCATTCGGAACCTTTCTCACCGGACGCGGCTACCGGCTCGTATCGTTTGAGAACGTCCTCGGTCGCACTGCCGGGACCGGGCCTGAACAGGTCCTGCCCCAGGGCGTCGAGGTCAGGCGAAGCGGCGACGACGAGCTCGAGTCGTGGCTCGAGGTGGTGGTGGACGCCGTCATGCACCCCGACACCCAGGGGTCGCCGTCGCATGACGACCTCCCCCGCGAGGCCATCATGCGGGCCGAACGCGATATCGAGGCCGCCGGTGTGCTGCGCTACGTCGCGTTGCGGAACGGCGTCGTCGCCGGTGGCGGCGCCCTTCACCTGGCCGAGGGGGTCGCCCAGTTCGTGGGCGCGGCGACCGCGCCCACGCACCGCCGCCAGGGAGTCCAGACCGCGCTCCTGTCGGCCCGGCTCGCCGACGCCGCGGCCGCCGGCTGCGACGTCGCCGTCGTCACGACCCAGCCGGGTTCCACCTCCCAGCAGAACGTGCAGCGCCGGGGCTTCGACCTGCTCTACACCCGCGCAGTACTCGTCAAACGGCCTTGAGGTCGGGCTCTGCGGAGAGACGTCACCAGGATGAGGACGGGGCCCTCGGATCCCCGCCGGGAATCAGCAGTCCCGATCGCCGTGTCTTGACGACGGCGTTTCTCGGTCTTTGAAGTCGTTGGCGCATATCGGCGTCACGGGGGGTATTGAGATGACAAGGTCGCGTCAGCGGCTTGAGGGGCCTGGCATCCCCCCGATATTTCGGGAGAGGGCAGGCAGGCGTGGTGGACCGGGATCAGATGGTTCAGGTGCAGGCCGCCGTACTGGCGCGCGCGTGGCTGGATGGCGGTCCGGTGACGGTGGAGCATGTATGCCGGGCGTGCGTGCAGATGGTGGCCGTGGACGGGGTTCGGCTGTCTCTGGCCAGCCCGTTGACGGTGTCGGAGCCGGTGACGGTGACCGGTAGGACGGGTGCGCGCCTGGCGGAGTTGCAGGTGACGGTCGGTGAGGGGCCGGGCATCACCGCGCTGGAAGAGGGTCGGCCGGTGCTGGTTCCGGATCTGGACGCGGAAACGGCGGTGCGGCGGTGGCCGTTGTTCGTCCCTGCGGCGGTGGAGGCGGGAGTGGGCGCGCTGTTCGCGTTTCCCCTGCAGGTCGGGGCGATCACCATGGGGGTGCTGGAGTTGTGCCGGGCCCGGCCGGGCGGGCTGACCGGGCGGCAGTTCCAGGATGCGCTGCTGTTCGCCGAGGTGGTCCGGGAACGGGTGCTGAACGGTGAGGTGTCCGATGAGGTCACCGATCAGACGACGGGTGGGTCCGGGGATTGCGCGGGGTTCCTCGCGCGGTGGCCGGAGGTCCATCAGGCCAGCGGGATGATCTCGGTCCAGTTGGGGGTGGGCCTCGCGGAGGCGTTCGTCCGGTTGCGCGCGCACGCGTTCGCGCAGGACCGTGGGCTGCGGTTGGTGGCCCGGGACGTGGTCGACCGGGTTCTGCGGTTCACTCCGGAGGAGCTGATCGGCGGCCCCTGACCGATAGGCCCCGGGTGCCGGTTCGGGTCCCCGGCTTCTTCGAGACCCTCTCAAGGAGGTTCGAACGTCATGTTGGAACGAAGAACAGCCGAAGCCTTCGTGGAACTCGCCGACACCCTTGTGGCCGGATTCGACGTCATCGACCTGCTCCACACCCTGTCCGAGCGGTGCGTGGAACTGGTCGAGGTCGACGCAGCCGGGATCCTGATGGCCGACCAGCGCGGCACCCTGTCCCTGCTGGCGGCCTCGACCGAGCAGGCCCGCCACCTGGAACTGTTCCAGCTCCAGGACGAAGAAGGCCCCTGCCTGGACTGCTTCCACACCGGCCTCCCGGTCATCTGCGCCGACCTGGCGACCATGCCGCAACGGTGGCCGCGGTTCACCGCCGCCGCCCGCGAGCGGGGCTTCGCCGCCGTGCACGCCTTCCCGATCCGGCTCCGGGACCAGACCTTGGGGGCGATGAACCTGTTCCGGGCCACCCCCGGGGAACTACCCGCGGACACCATCGCCGTCGCCCAGGCCCTGGCCGACGTGGCGACCATCAGCCTGCTCACCGACCGGGCCTCCCGTGACGGTACCCAACTGGTCGAAGAGCTCCAGGCCGCGCTGAACAGCCGGATCCTGCTCGAGCAGGCCAAGGGAGTCCTGGGCGAACGTGCCAACATCGAGATGGGCGCGGCGTTCACCGTGATGCGTGACTTCGCCCGCCAACACAAATGGAAACTCTCCGACGTCGCCCTGGCGGTCATCGACAACGCCCCGGCGGTGTCCGGACTGTGGACGCAGGCGCCGGCCACCCCTCCCGGATCCGTGCAGGCCTGGCCGTTGTAATCACGTCGTCTGGGCCTCATGCACGAACCGGTCAGGCGGGCCTGGTTCGGGTCTGCACGGTGGTGAGGCTGTGGACGAGAAGGTCGATCACGGCTTGTTTGCTGGCGTCGTCGCGCCGGTGGGTGAGGAGGCCCTCGATGACGAAGGTGCCGATCGCGGTCATGGCGGGGAGGTCACCTTCGGCGGCGCCGGCCTTGCGGAGGTCGTCGGCGATCAGGTTGTCGGCGAGTTCGTGGAAGCTGGTGTGCCAGGCGTGGACGGCGGGTGAGGCCGGGGCGCGGGTGTGGACGGTGTTGACGAGGCCGTGCAGCCGTTCGAGCCGGTCGACGGCCCACAGCAGCCGGTCGTTCAGTGGCCGGTCGGCGATCGTCGTGTACTGGGCGAGGGCTTCGGCCAGCAGCCGGTCCAGGACGGCGATGAGCAGATCGTCCTTGTCGCGGAAGTACCAGTAGATCGTGTTGACGGTGACGCGGGCGTTCTTGGCGATCTGTCCCATGGACGCGGACTCGTAGCCGTCGTCGATGAACAGCCGCTGGGTGGCGGCGAGGATCTCCTCGCGTTTCTCCTCGCGGTCCTGGGGGCGTCGGTTCCGGGGCACCCGGCCACCCTATCTTGAACGATCCTCAAGAAGGCGCTAGATTTCTTGAGGGCCATTCAAGAAACGAGGTGGGCACCCATGGAGACCGACCACGCGGCTGCCGAGCTGCTCCAGCGGGACACGACCGAGCTGCTGGCGTTCTTCGCCACGCTGCCGGCGCCGGAGATCGAGGAGATGGACGGGGAGTACACCGCCCGGCTGCTGGCCCAGCCCAGCGTGTTCGCGTCAGTATCGGGGCGTGCGACGGTGTCGAATCCGCTTGCGCCGTGGTTGTGCAAGGCGTTCCGGCCCGTCGACGGCGAGACCGGCCGTGGCTACAACACCTTCCGCCAGTTCGGCCGCATCCGGCAGCGCTATCCGATGCACACGCTCATCGCGCCGTCCCGCTACAACGGCCTCCCCGCCTACACGCTCGTCTACCGCGCCTACGCCTCGATGTGCGGGGCGATGCACATGGTCGACGAGGTCCGACGGGCGGCACCTGGGGTCTATCTGGGGATCGGGACATGGGGGTTCACCGCACGGCAGCGCCGCGTCCCGCTTCCTTTCCTTCTCACCGGGCCCGTCGGCGACTACCGCGGTGACATCGACACCGCGCGGCGCGGCTTCGTCCCCGGCCCGCGTGAACTGCCCGGCCCGCGCATCTGACCAGCGGCCGCGCCCTCCGTCATGAGGGCGGTCCCGCACCACCCGACCCAAGGAAGATGCCCGTGACAAAGTGGCTGCCGTACGGCGCGAACGGCTGTACCGGCGAGCTGATCGCCCGGGAGGCGCGGCGGCAGGGCCTGGCCCCGGTCCTCGCCGGCCGGAACCTCACCCCGGTCAAACTGCTGGCCGAGGACTTCGGCCTGGAGCACCGGATCTTCGACCTGCGGGACGCTGACGCGCAGCTGTCCGACGTCGACGTGGTGCTGCACTGCGCCGGGCCGTTCTCTGTGACGGCGGCCCCGATGATCGACGCGTGCCTGCGCACCCGCACCCACTACCTCGACATCACCGGCGAGATGGAGGTCTTCGCCTACGTCCGCGAGATCGACGGCCAGGCCCGCGCCGCCGGTGTCGTGGTCTGTCCCGGAGTCGGCTTCGACCCGCCGTTCGTGCTCTCTCCGGGCACCGTCAAGACGATCGTGGAGGGGATGGCCGCCGGAGGCCATGCCCGGATCAACGGCCGGATCGTCCGGACGCCGCTGGGTGGACGCACCGCCCGCATCGACTTCGGCGACGGGATTAAACCGGCCCTTGCCTTCCCGGCCGCCGACATCTCCAGCGCCCACCACAGCACCGGGATCCCCAACATCGAGGTCTACATCCCGCTGCCCTCCCTGCTGATCCGCGGCACCCGGATCAGCAGGCGGTTCACCGGGCTGCTGGCCCGTCCCCGCGTCCGCGACACCGCCCACAAGCTGATCGAGAAGACGGTGAAAGGCCCCGACGTCCAGGAACGCGCCACCAGCAGCGCCCACGTATGGGGCGAGACCACCAACACGACCGGCCAGCGGCTCACCGCCCGCATCACCACCGCCAACCCCTACCGCCTCACCATCGACGGCGCTCTCACCGCTGTCACCGAACTCCTCGCCGCCCCCACCGCCCACCGCGGAGCGCACACACCCGCCACCCTGTTCGGCGCCGACCTCATCACCCGGCTTCCCGGCAGCGGACCCCTCACCATCACCACGCTCCACGAGACCGAAGGAACCCCCACGTGACCACCACCCCCCGCACCGCGCTCATCACCGGAGCGTCCGCCGGCATCGGCGCCACGTTCGCCCGCCACCTCGCCGCACGCGGCTACCAGCTCCTCCTCGTTGCCCGCCGCACCGACCGCCTCCAGGACCTCGCCGCGGAGCTGACCCAGCAGCACGGTGGGCGGCGCTATGAGGTGTTCGCCGCCGACCTCACCGACCCCGCCGCCCCCAAGGCGATCCTGCAATATGTCGACGCCCAGGGCCTGGACATCGACGTCCTCATCAACAACGCCGGCCTTTCGGGCAAGACCGCGTTCGCCGACACCCCCTGGGACACCCTCGCCGGAGAGATCCAGCTGATGGTGACCGCCCAGACCGAACTCGCCCACCTGGTCATCCCCGGCATGAAGAAACGCCGCTGGGGCCGCATCATCAACCTGTCCTCGGTCGCCGCGTTCGCCCCACCCGCCGCGAGCCTGCTCTACACCGGCATCAAGTCCTACGTCCTCAACACCTCACAAGCCCTGGACATGGAACTCAAACCGCACGGCATCCACGTCACCGCGCTGTGTCCCGGCTTCACCCACACCGAATTCCACGACGTCATGGGCACCCGCGACAAAGCCAACCACCTGCCCCGCATCCTGTGGCAGCAACCCGAAGCCGTCGTCACCGAAGGCTGGGCAGCCGTCATGAAGGGCAAACCCGTGTGCATCCCCGGCCTCGTCAACAAGATCTCCGCCGCCGCCATGAAGCCCCTGCCCGTACGCCTGGGCTACCTCGCCGGCAGAACCCTCAACACCTTCAAAAACAGCTGAACCCGCTCGCACCGCCTTCAGCGACAGCCTGGCCCGCCTGGTCCGCAACCTGTACATGCGCGCCCCTACAGCGCCGAGAAGCGCGGGCGCTATTGCTGATCTTCCTCCCGGTCAGGCTGATCGGGATCACGGAGCACGCGGGCGAGCAAGGGCCTTAGCGGGACTCTTCGTTCCGAGCTCACCAGAGTGTCACCCCTAGTTGTGGCGTCGCTCGGACTCGTCGACCACCTGGTCGACTCCGGGCATGCCGACCAGCGCGCTGGTCACCGGCTCGGCGGAGCCTGTGCCGCTCAGCCGCACCCGGAACGAGTCAGGAATATCGCCCACCTTGGTGGCCGCGACCAACCCGGGGTGGTCACGGAAGGTCTTGACGAACAACGCGAAGGCGTCCTCCTGGGACTGGTACTCCACCATGACGACCCGCGGGAAGGACATGAGCCTCTGCTTGAGGAACTCCTTCTCGGCCGCTGTCGCGTCCTTGTGCGCGCAGGCCGGGTTGCCGGAGGTGCGGCCGACGCAGAGGAAAACCGAGATCTCCCCCGGCTCGACGAGGCCTGCCAGCGCGGGTGAGGAGAGGGGTTCCTTGTCACCGCTGCCCGACCAGAAGGTGATGCCGCCGATGATCAGCGCCGTGATGGTGCCAAAGACGGCCAGGCGGCGAAGGCGACGGGGAAGGCGAGGGGTGGGGAGCGCGAAGGCTGGGACGGCCTCAATGATCTCGCCGGCGGCGCGGAGGGCGTCATGGAGGCGTTCTTCTGGGGTGTTCACCGGTTCTCCTCGATCATCCGGCCGAGGGCGGCGATGCCCCGGGACGTGGTGGACTTGACGGTGCCCCTGCTGATCCGCATCGCCGTGGCGATCTCCTCTTCCGACAGGTCGAGGAAGTAGCGCAGGATCAGTGCCTCCCTCTGCCGCAGCGGCAGTCGCTGGAGCGCCTCGATTACCTCACGGCGGTCCTCGTCGAGCAGGACCTCGGCCTCGGCGGACGGCGAGGGCATCGCCGACGCGAAGGGCAACCTACGGCGGCGCAGCGTGGAACGGCAGCCGTTGAGGACCGCCGACCGGACGTACGCCAGGGCCTTGTCACGTTCCCTTAGCGCGGACCACCGCCGGTAGAGCCCGAGAAAGGCCTCCTGGACGACGTCCTCGGCGGTCTGCCGGTCGCCGAGCATGATGAAGGCGAGCCGGGTCAGCCCGAGGGCGTGTCCTCGGTACAGCTCCGAGAACATGCTCTCGTTCGGGGGGTGGTGCAGGAGCACCGCTTCTGCGTTCATGGTTCAGAGACGCGGAAAGGAGCCCGAGGTTGCCCGCGAGCGGCGGAAACCTCAGGAACCCGTCAACGCCACGGTCAGTGCCTCGACTGCGAGCAGCGGGTTGACATTGGCCTCGAGCCGTTCCGCGGCACGCCATGATCGCGTCGAGCCGTCGGATCGTGGTCTCGGGCCGGGGGAGCCCGTGTCCGCCATTGTCGGCGAATGAAGATCACTTCGCAAATGTTTCGAGGAGAGTCGAAACATCTGGAGAGGGCGGGAATCGGGGCCGCGTCCCGCACTGCAGGAGCGGCTCGATGCGAGGGGCGGGCCCTCAGTCCATCAGCTCGGGGAAGACTTGGTCATGCCCCGACGACACCCCCGCTTACGCTCTCCATGCCGCCGCGCTCAGTCCCTTTTTGGCCACACCACCCCTTGGTCGGTCCACGTGACCCCCTTGTTGCGGCACAGGCAGAAGGGGTGCCCGACCGGGTCGGTGTAGACCTGCCAGCCGTAGCCCTCGGGTCCGATGAAGTCCTTCTGCAGTGTCGCGCCGAGTGCGACGATGCGGCTCTGCTCGGGCTCGATTTCGTCCACTTCGAAGTCGAGGTGGTACTGCTTGGGGTGTTCGTCGTCGGGCCAGCGCGGAGGGCGGTAGTCGTTCACCCGCTGGAAGGCCAGCTCGACCTGGCCGAAGGTGATGCCGGCCCAGTTGTCATTGCTGTCCGCCTTGATTGCACGGCCGGTCACCTCGGAGTAGAAGGCCGCCAGCCTCATCGGGTCCGGGCAGTCGATGATGAAATCCGTGAATTGCAGCATCAGTCGATCGTGTCACACGGCACCGTTTCCCGAGCCCCGACAGTGCCACCGGCTTGAAGACCCCGCAGTCGCGAGCCTGCTGACAATCGGTACTCTCGCGTCGTGCGACCCCCTGAGGTATTCCATCAACGTCACCTTGGATGGGGGCTGCGTGGCGGCTGCCGTGCCGACGGGACTGAGGCCTGATTGGGTGGAACCCTTCTCCCGGACGACGGACCTTGTGCGCGGGGATCGGGGAACGACGCGGCATTAGGCGCGGTCCTGATCAATCGGGCCGGGTGCCCGGCTGCGTGCCTGCGGGATGGTGTGTCAGACCATGGCGAGCCGATCCACCAGCAGTTCCACCCTCGGCTCGGTGTCCTCCGGCGGCAACCGTCCCGACCGGGTCAGGGTCGCCACCCCGTGCAGGGACGCCCAGAACACCTCGGTGAACAGCCCCGGGGCGACGTCGTCCTCGACGACCTCGCCGAGGCACTCCAGCAGCGCGGCGAAAGCGTCCTTGAGCGGTTCCGGGGTTTCCTCCTGCGCGTACGCGAGGCCGCCGTCGAGCTGGAAGATTGCGTCGTAGACCGCCGGGTTGCGTTCGGCGAAGTCGAGGTAGGCGCGGGCCAGGGCGTACACCCGGGCGCGCGGGCCGTCCACGGCGGCGGTCGCGGCCCGCACCGCCGCAGCCATCTCGGTGGCGCCCTGGAGGGCGACGGCGCCGATGATCTCGCGTTTGCCGCGGAAGTGGCTGTAGAGGACGGGCTGGCTGTATTCGATGCGCTCGGCGAGCCGACGGGTGGTGACGGCGTCCCAGCCCTGCTGCTCGGCGAGCTCGCGGGCTGTCGCCACGATGAGACGCTCGCGCTCCGCCCGTTCGCGCTGCTTGCGTTCCTGTACCGGCATGCTCCGATCCTAGCATCGCTAGACAATCAAGCGGCAGCAGTACTAGCGTTGACTCATCATCTAGCAACACTAGATTCCGAGAGGGTCATCATGCTCAACGCACTCGAGGTCGTCACCACTGTGGTCGTCGGCGTGCTGGTGGGGGTGGAGTTCTCCGTCGCCTTCGTCATCAACCCGATCCTCAACGCCCTCCCCGAGGACAGCGGCCAACTCGGCCACGCCCACGGGGGCCGGATGCTCGGCGCCGTGATGCCGGTCTGGTACATCGCCTCGCTCGTCCTCGTCGGCAGCTGGGCTGTCGCCGGATGGCACCACCACGGCACCGGCCTCGTCGTCACCGCCGGCGCGCTTCTGATCCTCAGCGTGATCATGTCGATCCTGCTGCTCGTCCCGATCAACAACCGGAGCAAGACGTGGACCCCCGGCAACCGGCCCGCCGACTGGAAGCAGCAGATGAACCGCTGGAACCGCCTCCACCACGTCCGCGTCGCCGTCATCATCGCCGCCTTCGCCCTGCTGGTCGCCGCCCTCACCTGAGCCGACAGGCCCACCCGCCCACCCGCCCAGTCGTCAGCCGCGACTGCTCGGCCGTGT
>JBDSTJ010000594.1:0-4610 GCA_039928335.1 Streptosporangiaceae bacterium
CCGACCGTGCTGCGCCTGTCCGACGAGACCGAGACCATGGTCGGTCTGGCCCGCACCAGCGAGATCGGCAGCGGCGACTCCGGCTGCCTGGGCATCGTCGGCTTCGAGGGCACCCCCGCCGACGTGGCCGACCGCCGGGCCGGGACGAGCGCGGTGCTGACCGCCGCCGGCGGCGAACCGCTCGGTGAGGAACCCGGCGCGAGCTGGGAGCACGGCCGCTACGCCGCCCCCTACCTGCGCGACTCGCTGCTCGACATCGGCGCGTTCGTGGAGACCCTGGAGACCGTCACGGTCTGGTCCACGCTTCCCGGCCTGTACGCCGCGGTCAGGGCCGCGCTCCCCGGCCACCTGGTGATGTGCCACATCTCCCACGTCTACCCGGCGGGGGCCTCGCTCTACTTCACCATCGTCACGCCGGAGATCGACTGGCCGGCCGCCAAGGCCGCCGTCAACGACGCGATCATCGCCGCCGGCGGCTCGATCAGCCACCACCACGGCGTCGGCTCCGACCACCGCCAGTGGTACGGCCAGGAGATCGGCCCGGTCGGGATCGAGATTCTGCGCGCGATCAAACGTCAGCTCGACCCACACGGGATCCTCAACCCGGGCATTCTGATCCCGTGAGGACATTCACGGCAGTCGTCAACCCGACCGCAGGCGGCTCCGCCGCCGCCCAGACCCTGATCCCGCTCGCGCGCCTGCTGCGTGAGGCCGGGGCCACCCTGACCGTCGAGTACAGCACCGGCCTGGACCACGCCCGGGACCTGGCCCGCACCGCCGCCGCCGCGGGCCACGTCGTCCTCGGCGTCGGCGGCGACGGCATGATCGGCTGTGTCGGCGGAGCGCTGATCGGCACCGGCGCGCTCTACGGCATCGTGCCCGCCGGGCGCGGCAACGACTTCGCCCGGCAGCTGGGCCTGCCCGGTGACCCGGCCCCGCTCGCCGAGCTCCTGCTGCACGGTGACGGCCGCCCCGTCGACGCGATCGACGTCAACGGCGTCGCGGTGCTCGGCAGTGTCTACGCCGGGGTGGACGCGGTCGCCAACGTCTACGCCAACGACTCGCGGCTGCGTGGGAAGGCCTCCTACACCTTCGGGGCGATCCGGGCGATCGCCGGCTGGCGGCCGACGACCTACACCGTCACGGTCGACGGGGAGACCCTCACCCGGGAGGCGTTCACGGTCGTGGCCGCCAACTCCGGCTTCTACGGATTCGGCCGGCACATCGCGCCCGGCGCCCGGGTCGACGACGGCCTGCTCGACGTGGTGATCATCCGGCACGCCTCGCGGCGGCTGTTCGTCACCATGATGAACGAGCTGGCCGACGGCTCGCACGTGAATCGGCCCGAGGTCGAGGTGCTGCGCGGCCGCGAGGTGCGGATCGAGGCGTCCCGGCCACTGCCGTACGGGGCGGACGGCGAACTGCCCGGGACGCTGCCGGTCACGGCCCGGGTCCTGCCCGCCGCCCTTCAGGTGATCCGGAGCTAGGGTGGGATCATGAAGACCGTCCTGAACCTGATCTGGCTCGTCCTGTGCGGTTTCTGGATGGCCCTCGGCTACGCCGTGGCGGGCGTCATCTGCTGCATCCTGATCATCACGATCCCGTTCGGCCTGGCCTCCTTCCGGATCGCGGCCTACGCGCTGTGGCCGTTCGGCAAGAAGGTCGTGGCCAGGCCCTCCGCCGGGACCGGCTCGATGATCGGCAACGTGATCTGGCTGATCTTCGCCGGAATCTGGCTGGCGATCGGCCACGTGGTCACCGGCGTCGCCCTGTGCCTCACCATCATCGGGATTCCGCTGGGCATCGCCAATTTCAAGCTGATCCCGGTGTCGTTGATGCCGCTCGGCAAGGAGATCGTCGCCACCGACGATCCCCGCTCGTTCTGACCGTGCCTGGACAACACCCCTGACCGGGGACATGATGGTCGCCATGTCTGGCGCGACACCCCTTCCCCGCACCGGGGAGGTCTTCTTCGACGCCCGTGGCGACGACCGTGCACTCCGGCTGAGCTGGCATCCCGACGCCGGGGTCATGGTGATCAGCGTCTGGAACCGGGGCACCTGCACCGCGACCTTCCGGCTCCCGGCCGGTGACGTCCCGGGCTTCGTCGAGGCGATGTCGGTCGGCCTGCCCCAGGTTCCCCGGGGACGGCGGCACGCCGGGCAGCCGCTCCCGCCGGCACCGCTGCCGCCGGAGACCACGGCCGCCGACCCCGACGACCTCCCGCTGACCGGCCAATACCAGCGACCTCGGCGATAACGCTTGCCCTGACCGGCGCGGCGTGATCACCTGGACCGGTGGCTTCCCCCCGAAACTCACACACCTCCGCCGCGGGCGCCGGCTGGGGCTGCGAGGAAGACGGCCTCTTCGTCGACCTCGGCCCGCAGCAGGCGCTGTCGTGGCTGCGCCCGTCGATCCTGTGGCGCTCGCGCAACGACGTGATCGCCCGCTGGTTCGGTGACCCCGTGGACGACATCCGGCGGCGCTGGGTCGGTCCCGGGCACAGCGACCACGTCATCCCGTTCGACCGCGAGGGTTTCTCGTTCCTGCTGCTCGGCGACACCGGCGAGGGTGACAAGTCGCAGTACGCGGTGATCCCCGGAGCGCTGAAGGTCGGTGAGGGCACCGACTTCATGGTCGTCGCCAGCGATGTGATCTACCCGGTGGGGAGCGTCAACGACTACCCGCAGAAGTTCTTCCGGCCCTACCAGGGCTACCTGCAGCCGATCTACGCCATTCCCGGCAACCACGACTGGTACGACGGGCTCGAAGGGTTCATGCGGGTCTTCTGCGACCAGCGGGGCGACGGCTCGCCCGGCCCGTGGAAAGGCCGCCTCGGCTTCGTCGCCAAACGCCTGTGGCGCAGGCCGGAACCCGCCGACGAGACGGCCTTCGCCGCGGGCCGCGCGCTGCGCTCGGAGCCTGCTCAGCAGGTCACCCAGCCGGGACCCTACTGGATCATCGACAGCCCGTCCCTGCGAATCGTGGGGATCGACACCGGGATCCAGGGCACGCTCGACCGGGACCAGGGGGAGTGGCTGCGGCGGGTGTCGGCGGGCCCCGGGCCCAAACTCCTCGTCACCGGCAAGCCGATCTACAAGGACGACGTCTACCAGCCCTGCCGGATCGAGGGCGGCGGGACCGTCGACGAGATCGTCCAGGCCGCCAACTACGTTGCGGTGATCGGCGGCGACATCCACAACTACCAGCACTACCCGATCGCCAGAACCGGTGAGAAGACGGTGCACTACCTGGTGGCGGGCGGATCCGGCGCGTTCATGCACGCCACCCACACCATCGACCGGACCAAGTCCGTGCCGGAGGCCGAGTTCAAGGCCTACCCGCTGCGCGGCGACTCCCTGGTCCTCTACAGCCGGCTGTACGGCCGCCGCCTCCGCCGCCTGGGCCTGAAGAGGTTCTTCGACCTGTCCTACGAGCAGGCCGCCGCCGCGGTCTCCCGCCGACTCGACATCCAGCCCTCCCGTCCCGAGGCCCAGGGGGTCACCCCCGGTCTGCGGGCCAGGATGATCGCCTCCCTGCTGGGTGTCCCCGGCAGGGCCGGCAGGTCCACCCGATGGTTCCGACTGCCCGTCCGCAAGGTCTATCACCGGCTGTTCTCCGAGACCGCCGACAGCGACCTCCCGCCCTTCTTCAAGAGCTTCCTGCGCATCGACGTCTCACCGGGAGAACTGCGCATCCGCTGCTACGGCGCGACCGGATGCCGAGCCCACGAACTGGACCCCCCGGTGGAGGACGACTTCCGGATCCCGCTGTGACCCCTCACACCGCCCCGGAGGTCGTCCTCGACGCTCAGCCGTCGACCACCGGAAGCCCGGCGAGCTCCTGGACCAGGTCGTCGAGGAGCTGGTCGGGTGCATCCCGATCAGAACGGATCATGCGGAGCCCCTCCACCAGGTAGTTCTGCGCGGTGGCGTACTTCCCGGCTCTGAGTTCCAGCCGCCCGAGCTCCAGATAGGCCTCGGTCATGAGCGGCTGGTGCTCCAGCAGATAGGACCAGGTGTAGCGGGCGGTCTGGTCGTCGCCGAGCCTCGCCTGGCAGCGGCCGAGCCGCAGCAGGGCCGACGCGCTCAGAGCCGAACCGGGGTCGGGCTGGAGATTGAGCAGTTCCGCCAGGTCCGCCCGGGCCCGCTCGTGGTCGTCCGCCGCGATCAGAGCGTCCGCCCGCGTGTCCAGCAGCGCCGCGTCCACGGTGGTGACGGTCTCGAGCAGCCGGAGCGCTCCGCGGGCCTGGCCCTTGGCGATCAGGCCCCTGGCCTCGACGATCTCCTGAGCCGGCTCCGCCGTCAGGGCCAGGGGCTGCTCGAGGGGAGCGGCCGGCCCGTCGCGCCGGTCGGAGACGTACACCCAGGCGTTGGCGGTGAACCCCTTGTCGGGCAGCGAACTCCGTACCGGCCAGAAGTCCTCGGGCTGCAGGTTCCCGAACCCGTTGCGGATCACGTCCTGGTAGAGCAGGTCGGAGACGATCACCACGAGTTCCGCGCCGGGGAAGTCGAGGAGAGCGGACTTCGCGGGTGGACTGTCCAGCAACCGGAAGCACTCGACGACCGCCGTCCCGCTGAACCCGGCGGGTCCCGGGGTGACCATCCCGC
>JBDSTJ010000595.1:0-12897 GCA_039928335.1 Streptosporangiaceae bacterium
TCCAGGCGGCGGCGGCCGGCGCGCACGCCACCACGTCGCCCTACCTGGACGTACGCCTGGACGCCCTGGCATCCCAGCTCACCCGACTCCCCGAGCGCAGGGAGATCCCGGTCATCTGCGACGAGCAGCTCATCGTGGAGTTCTACTCGCGCTGACCGGCCGTTCCGTCTCTGCCCACCGGTGCGCTCGCCGGTGCACTCGCCGTGGGCAGAGACACCAGTACGGGGCTGGCGGAAAAAACATGTGTGGAGTACATTCAACCTAGCGATTGCTTGTCTTGCGAGGGAGAATATCCAACATGATCGAATTTAAGAAGGTCACCCGGAACATCGGGGCTGAGGTCACCGGAATCGACCTCAGCAAGCCGCTCGACGAGGAGCAGGTCGAGACGGTCCGCCAGGGACTGCTCGACAACCTGGTGCTGTTCTTCCGCGACCAGGTCATCACCGACGACCAGCACCAGGCGTTCGCGCTCAACTTCGGGACGCTCGACATCCCGGCGATGAACAAGGACGGCGGCGCGATCCACGTCCTGGACCAGACCGACCCCAAGGGCGAGGGCGGTGACCAGTGGCACAGCGACAACACGTTCATGAAGATCCCGCCGATGGGGTCGCTGCTGCGCGCGGTCATGCTGCCCGAGGTGGGCGGGGACACCAACTGGGCCAACATGTACATGGCCTACGACTCGCTCGCGCCGTCGATCCAGCGGCTCTGCGACGAGCTCTACGCCGAGCACGACCTCACGATGTCGATCTCCAAGGCCGTCGACAAGGGGCACAACTTCGACCTGCGCGCGATGCAGGACAAGAACCCGCCGTCAATCCACCCGGTCGTCCGGATCCACCCCGAGACCGGCCGCAAGGCGCTGTACGTCAACCGCAGCTCGGTCACCCGGTTGATCGGGCTGTCCCGCCGCGAGAACGAGGCGCTGCTCCCGCTGCTGTTCGACGCGGTGCGCGACCCGCAGTTCCAGGTCCGGCTCAAGTGGGGCATCGGCACGCTGGCGTTCTGGGACAACCGGCCCACCCAGCACTACGCGGTCGCCGACTACGTTCAGCGCCGCAAGATGCACCGGGTCACCATCAGCGCGCCGGTCGACGTCGACAACGGCATCCCGCAGGGCCCCGGCGGAGTCACCGGCGCGGACGCGCCAGCCGAGGCGGCTGCCGCCCGCTACCTCTAACCGAGGTTCGGGAGTTCGGCCCGGGAGCTGTGCTCCAGGGTCACCAGGATCTGCTTGAGGGCCGCTCGCTGCTCGTCGGTGAGCGGCCCCGCGAATGCCCGGCGCAGGGTCTCCACATGGATCCGCTCCGCCCTGGCCAGGGTCTCGCGGCCCTTGTCGGTCAGCCCGGCCTGCTGGATCCGGCGGTCGGTGGCCGAGGTGTACCGGACGACCAGGCCCGCCTTGTCCATCCGGTCGATCAGTCGGGTCACCCCCCCGCTTGTGAAGATCATCTCTTCCGCGAGGTGGGACATGGAGCTGCAACCTTCGTTGAGCCGTCGGAGCATCTCGAACATGGCGTGCGTAATGCCCGCGTCGTGCTCGAAGGCCCTGCCCGCGATCCGCGAGAGCCGGTTGGTGGCGCTCAGCAGCAGGCCGAACTCGTGGATCAGCTGTTCGTCCGGCTCGGGGTGGCCGGTACCAGGGCAGCCGGTCATGCCGTCGACAGGGCCCGTCCACCTGATCTCGTCCACTGTCGCCTCCTACCGTCAAGTATGGCCAACAACGGTCGAGGCCTACACCTTCCCACCAGGGGCTTTTTCGGGCCTTCACCCCGACGAGGGCGGCTGTGGCCGCGGGACGCGCTACTTCTTGGTCGGGGAGGCAGTCGGGGAGGCGGTCGGGGCCGCAGTGGTGGTGCCGGTGGCGGCGCCCAGCCCCGGCACCGAGGAACCGTCGGACTCGGTCCCGGCCGGCGTCAGCGAACTCACCTTCCACACGCCCTTGATCCTGACCAGGCCCAGGGTCAGGTGGCTCCGGACCAGTACCGGCTGCGGGCCGGTCTTGTCCGCGCCGAACAGCGGGCTCTCGGCGTTGATGTCAAAGACCAGGACCGCGCCGGCCAGATTGCCGTTGAGCTCGGTGAGGTAGACGTTCTGGGTCCTGGAGCTGAGCTTCAGCTGCTTGTCCGTCCAGTCCTTCTGGAGCCTGCTCACCGCGAGGTCGCGCCGCTGCTTGGCCAGCGCGTCCCCGGTGAGGAACGAAAGGCTGCGGTCGACCGACTTCTGCAGGTCCCGGTAGTCGAAGTCCGCCACCGAGTTGCCGTAGTCGGTGACCCGCTTGATGAGCGCCTGCCGCTCCTGCCTGTCGGAGGATGACGACTGCCACTTGTACAGCCCGAAGCTCGCCAGAACCGCCAGGATCACCACCGCGGCCACCAGGGTCAGCAGGATCTTTCCCTGCGGGGCCTCGAGCCGGACCGGCGTATGCCCCGGCTGCTCGGCCTCGGCATCTGCGGCCTCGGCTCCTGCGGTGTCGGCGGCGGGGTCGGTTCGGTCTGCCGGCGCGGTCTCGTCCGCGGCCGGGACGTCCTCGACGCCGTCAGGGCCAGTCGTGGTGCTCACCGAGTCTCCAGAGGGGTTGAGGGTGGGGTCGTCAGCGGTGGCGTCGCCAGGGCACCGCCGGAACGGCCCAGAACGTACAGTAGCCAGACCGGCCGACCACTGGAACCCCTCGCCCGCGAGGTCACCGCCGGTCACGGTCGAGGGCACCGCCGGTTGAGTGGGCTTTTGCCGGAAGATCTGGTGCTCTAAGGACTTTGTGGTGCTGGTTCACAAGAACTCCCATTGCCGTTGTCTCAGAACACAGAGAAGATGCGGGCGTGACCCTTCAAGACGAGCTCGTCGCCCTCCGCCGCGCCCTGCACACGGAGCCGGAAGTAGGCCTCTACCTTCCCGCGACCCAGGACAAGGTGCTGTCGGCGCTGGCCGGGCTGCCCCTGGAGCTCTCGACCGGCAAGGCGCTGAGCTCGGTGACCGCGGTGCTGCGCGGCTCACGGCCGGGCCCGACGGTGCTTCTGCGCGCCGACATGGACGCCCTGCCGGTGGACGAGCACACCGGCGTTCCGTTCAGCTCCACCAACCGGGGCGCGATGCATGCCTGCGGACATGACCTGCACACCGCGATGCTGACCGGTGCGGCGAAGATCCTTTCGGAACGCGATTTCCCGGGCAGCGTGATCTTCATGTTCCAGCCCGGCGAGGAGGGTTACGCCGGGGCCAAGATCATGATCGAGGAGGGTGTACTGGAGGCCACCTGGCAGAAGCCGGTGGCGGCCTACGCCCTGCACGTCACCTCCTCGCTGCTGCGCTCTGGCACGGTCATCTGCAAGGGCGGCCCGATCATGGCCGCCGCCGACACCGTGACGGTGACGGTGCGAGGCGCCGGCGGTCACTCCTCGATGCCGCACACCACGATCGACCCGATTCCGGCCGCCTGCGAGATGGTGACCTCGCTGCAGAACTTCGTCACCCGCTCCTTCGACGTCTTCGACCCGGTCGTCATCACGGTCGCGAGCTTCCACGCCGGCGATGCCGCCAACGTGATCCCCGACGACGCACGCTTCAGCGCCACGATCCGCTCCTTCTCCGCCGACTCCCAGACCCGGGTCGAGCAGGGCTTCGCGCGGGTCGTCAACGGGATCGCCGCCGCGCACGGCGTGCGGGCCGACATCGACTACCGCCGGGACTATCCGGTCACGGTGAACGACCACGCCGAGGCCGCGTTCCTGGGCCGCTCCGTCGACGAGGTGTTCGGCGCGGGCCGCTACCACGAGGTGTCCAGGCCGCTGACGGCCTCCGAGGACTTCTCGTTCGTCCTGTCGGACGTACCCGGAGCCCTCGCGATGCTCGGCGCGTGCCCGCCGGGCCTGGACCCGGCGACGGCTCCGGGCAACCACTCGGCCGAGGCGGTCTTCGATGATGCGGTGCTGGCCGACGGCAGCGCGCTCTACGCCGAACTCGCCCTCCGCCGGCTCGCTCAGGGATAACCTTGGCCCCAACTGTTCCAAGTGCCCCCACCTTCGGACAAACTACCTATCCATGCGGGAACCCCAGCGAGCCCCCCAACGGCGGTCCCGGCAACCGGACGACCGGAAGCCTGGACTGCTGCGCCGTGCCCTGACCAGCAACATCATGTTCGGCCTGCTCGCGATGGTGCTGCTCGGCTACGGCGCACTCCACTTCGAGGTCGGGCGGAGCGAACCGCCCGCGAACGCCGAGAGCATCCAGAGCGCCAACGAGTACTGGGGCGACCTGCTCGGCCACCCCGACATGACGAAGATCGCGGCCAACGCGATCGCCGCCGCCAACCGGCGGGCCTACGAACGCGAACAGGCGATCATCAAGAAGGCCAAGGCCGACCGTGCCTTCTACCTCAAGAACAAGAAGAAGCTCGACGCCGCGGCCGCCGCCGCCAAACTCGCCAAGCTCCCCAACCCCAGCTCCGCGCAGAACGAGGCCGTCGGCAAACAGCTCAACGCCCTGCGCGGCTGGAGTTCGTGCTGGCCCTCGCTCCTCACCATGTGGACGCACGAGAGCAACTGGAACGAGCGCGCCGACAACCCCTACAGCGACGCCTACGGCATTCCCCAGGCACTCCCCGGCTCCAAGATGGGGCCCGGCTGGCAGACCAACGCCACCAACCAGATCAAGTGGGGCCTCGGCTACATCGGGGCGCGCTACGGCGACCCCTGCAAGGCCTGGGCGTTCTGGCAGAGCCACCACTGGTACTAAGCCGCGGGCCAGTCTGGTGAGGATCGAGGAGACCTCTTCGATCAGGTCGTAGGCCTCGGCGTCGGACTCGGCGGCCGCCACCTCCCGGCCGGCCTCCCCCATCACGGTCGTCAGCACGAGCGCGAGGACCCGGCTCTCGGTCTCGCCCAGCAGCCTGGTGTTCTGCTCGATCCACTGGCGGGCCCGGCCGCGGCGCATCAGTCCGAACCCGGTCGGCCCCTCGCCGGAATGGAACAGCCGGGAGGCCTCCCGCTGCTCCCAGCAGACCTCGAGGAAGGCCCGCGCACCCACGATGAACAGCGCGATCGGGTCCTTTTCCCCCTCGGCGCGCGCGCCCTTCACCGCGAGAGTGGCCCGTCGCTCCTGGTCGGCCGTGTAGTCCTCCCACAGCGCCAGATAGAGTCCGGCCTTCCCCCCGTAGTGGTGGTACAGGCTGCCCACGCTGATCCCGGACCGTTCGACGATCTCCGCGATCCCGGCCCCCACGTACCCCTTGTCCGCGAACGCCTCCCGAGCGGCCCCCAGCAGCGCCTGCCGGGTCGCATCCGCCCTGGCCCACTGCCGGTTCTCACCCATGAACGCGATTCTAGAACAATCTTCTAGAACAGTCTCGTCAGTCCCGGTCGGTGGGCGCCCGCAGGACCAGCAGGGCGGTGTCGTCGTCGGCCTGGAACCTGCCGGCATCGCCGGTGTAGGCGGCGAGCGCGGCCATCAGCTCGGCCAGGACCTGTTCGGCGGTGGTGGCGTCGACCCCCGACAGCAGACGGGCCAGACCCTCCTCGTGCAGGAGTTCGCCGGCCGGATCGCGGATCTCGGTCGCGCCGTCGGTGTAGAGCAGGAGCAGGTCGCCCGGGGCCAGGTCGAAGCCGTCGGTGGCGGGCTCGACGTCGTCGAGGATCCCGAGCAGGAGACCCTGGCGGCCGATCATCGTCACGGTGCCGTCGGCGCGGCGCAGCAGACCGGCCGGATGCCCGCCCAGACTGATCATGCCTTTGACGCCGAGGGCGGCCAAGCCCGCCGGGTCCACCGGCCGGATCGCCACGCAGACTGCGGTGAGGAACCGTTCACTGACCTTCTGCAGCACCACGGCCTGGTTGAGCCGGTGCAGGACCTTCGCGGGGTAGGTGTGCTGGGTGGCCTCGGCGCGCACGGTGTACCGCGCCAGAGCGGTGACCTTCGCGGCCTCCAGGCCATGCCCGCACACGTCCCCGACGACCGCGCACCACCAGGTGTTGCGGGTGTGGAACAGGTCGAAGAAGTCGCCGATGACATCGCCGTCCTCGCCGGTCGCCGGCAGATAGACGGCGGCGGCGTCCAGCCACGGCGGGCAGGTCAGGACGGGCGGCAGCAGGCTCTCCTGCAGCGTCCTGGCGACCTGCGCGGAACGTTCCGCGGTCAGGGCCAGCTCACTGATCTGCAGGTGCGCGCGGTCGAGGTCCTCCTTCGCGCCGATCGCGGTGCTGACCGCGCGGGCCAGGGTGGCCAGGCCGCGCATCTGGACGTCGGTCCAGGCACGGGGCTCGTCGTCGACCACGCACAGCCCGCCCAGCACCTGGCCGGACCGGGACCGGATCGGAAATCCGGCCCAGGCTCCGATGCCCAGCTCCCGCACTGCGGCGAGGTCGTTGATCCGCTTGTCGCGGGCCGCGTCGGGTGCGATGAGCTCGCGGTCGGTGCCGACCATTACCTGGCACGGGCTGTCGGTCGCGGCGTTCTGCCGGACCGGGACGGCCAGGTCGACCGGTTCTGCGAGCGCCCCGGCGGGCCCGCCCTCGGGCACCGCGACGACTGACTTCCAGAAGGACCGGTGGGAGTCCACCAGGGTCACGAAGGCGCGCCTCGCACCGGTCACCGACGCGGCCAACACCGCCAGGTCGTCCAGGCCCGCGTCCGGCCCGGTGTCCATCAGCCCGGTCCGCGCCACGGCCAGCAGCCGCTCCGGGTCGTACACCCTGGCTGGAAGCTCGGCCGTGTGCGCGTCACTGATGATCATTACTTGCCGGGGAACCCCCATGTGGCCCTCCCGCCTGGCTCGACCCACCCGAACAGGCGTTCACCCCGCCTGCAGCTCAGAACCGTACCCGACGCCATCAAACCACCGATAGTGCGAATCCGGCCTTGACCCCGCAGTGGCCTTGGTATAAGCGCCCACCAGGACACCCGGGATTCCGCAGCCGGATCTCGGGACTCATACCACAGCCTGTCACCCCGGTTCTAGCCGTTAGGATCTGATCAATGCCTACTTCAACCTGGTTTCGGCTCAATCCGACCAAGCGCGAGCGTGTGCTGGAAGCCGCTCAGCGCGAGTTCGGGCTGCACGGATACTCGACCGGAAGCCTCAACACGATCGCTCGCCAGGCCGACATCGCCAAGGGCTCGCTGTTCCAGTACTTCGCGGACAAGCTCGAGTTCTTCACCTACGTCGCCGACGAGACCGCGCGGCGGATCCGGGAGGAGATGGAACGCCGGATCGCGGGCACCGACTTCGAACAGTCCTTCACCGGCTGGCTCGGCGACGTGTGCTGCCTGTGGGCCGACTACTACGCCGACCACCCGCTGGAGCGCGGCGTGACCGCGGCGATCAACCTGGAGATCGACAACGCCGTGCGGGCGCTGGTCCGCGAGCCGTCGAACCAGCACTACATCCAGACGATCCGTCCGTTGATGGGGCTGTGGCGCGAGGGCGGCAACATCCGGGCCGACCTCGACGACGACATGGTCATCTCGTTGCTGATGCTGGTGCTCCCGCATCTGGCGCTCGCCCCGTACTACGACGGCGTCGACCCGGTGCTGGGGCTGCGCGGCAAGACGCCCGAGGAGCAGTACCCGATCATCCGGAACATGGTCGCGACGCTGGGCCCGGTCTTCGACGCTAAGTGAGGTCGGCGATGAGGATCTTGACCAGGCCGACGACCGGCCGGGCGAACGCCGGGACCAGATCGCCGTCGGTGGCCACGTCGGAGATCCGCACGTTCGCCAGCCGGTGCACCCGGCCGAGGCGTTCGGCCCCGCCCCGCGAGGACGCCAGCAGGTTGCGGACCCAGTCCGACCGGTCGCCGTAGAACAGCGGCACGACCAGCCGGTCCCCGGTGCGGAAGGCCGTCACAGGTGTGCGGTAGACCCGGCCGGACGTCCGGCCCCGATGGATGATCATCGCGTACGGCGGCAGGTAGGGCGCCCACAGGCCCTGGACCCGGTTGGTCACGACCTTGTTGACCGCCGGCAGCCAGGGCGGGGTCAGCGCGTCACCGTCGTCGGCGGCGCGCGCGGCCCAGGCGAGCGGCCCGCGCTCCCAGGCCCCGGGCTCGGGCGTGACCCCGGCGGACTTGATCACCATGCCGAGCATCTCGTAGTGACCGACCAGGAAGCACAGCTCCATGATCTGGTCCTCGTCCAGGTACGACCGGAGCAGCGCGAACGTCGGGTCCGTGACCAGCCGCCGGTCGTGGAGCTCGTCGGTCGCGGTCAGCAGGGCGACCTGCCGGGAGTTCCAGCCGCCGGCCGCCGGGCCCGAGGCGATCCGCTCGACCGAGTCGATCGACAGTCCCCCGGTCCTGGCCAGTTGCGCGTGGTGGAAGAACTCATACCAGCAGCCGATGTTCCAGGCCGTGCGCAGCGTCAGCAGCTCGACGTCGGCGCGCGGCAGGCTGCTCCGCGACACCACCTGCGAGGCGAACCTCAGATAGCCGCGGGCCAGTGACCGGTTGCGGCCGACGGTCTGGACGAGCCGGGTGTCGTCGATCCCAGCCGCCCAGCCCACCGCCTTGGAGATCAGCCAGGCGCGGGTGCCGAGCCTTCTGCGGTCGCCCGGAGCGACGCGCAGGCGGCCGGCCGCCTGCCAGTGCGGCGAGTCGGCCAGCCGGTCGAGCGCGCTCATCTGACCTCCATGGGGTGGGCCGGGACCCGCGGTCAGGCCGTCAGCGCCTGGATCTTCTGCTGGAAGGCGAGCTGCTCGGGAGAGGCCTCGCCCTCCACGCTGAGGAGCGTCATGACCTGCGAGGCGTCGCCCTCGATGGTCAGCTCGCCCGAGCTCAGCGCGGCCATGACCATCTCACTGTCGTTGTGCACGTACAGCCGCAGCGCGACTTCGTAGGGCACGGTGACCGTGGTGGGCGCGGCCGGGTCCAGGCCCCGGTCCATGACGCCGGACTTCATGTGGGCCTCGACGTCGCCGTCCGGGCCGCCCTTGACGATCAGGTTGATCAGTACCCCTTCCACCTCGGCCGGCGGCGCGGGCATCTCGGGGCGCAGGGCCTCGATGGCGTCGATCCAGGCGTTGGACAGGAAGACGTGCGACATGCTGGCTCCTCGGGGTTCGCGGCGGATCCGGCTGACTTTGCTGGATCAGGGCACACCGGGTCAAGATCTAGCGAATGACGAACTCGGCGGCCTTGGCCTTCCGGGTGTCGGCCCAGTACTCGAAGCTGAATCCGGGCCAGATCGTCCGGTTGACACCGTTCTCATCGAGGTACCAGCTCTGGCAGCCGCCCTCGGTCCAGACGGCCTTGCGCAGCCGCTTCTGGATCTTGTCGTTCCAGGCCCGGTTCGCCTCCGGCCGTGGCTCGATCGTGTCGGCCCCGCGGTCGGCGATCAGCTTCAGGCAGCTCAGCACGTGGTTGATCTGAACCTCGATCATGAACACGACGCTGTTGTGGCCGAGCGCGGTGTTGGGACCGAGCAGCATGAAGTAGTTGGGGAAGCCCGGCACGGTGATGCCGTGGTGGGCCTCGACGCCCTTCTCCCACGCCTCCTGGATCTTCCTGCCGTCGCGGCCGATGATGTGCGCCTGCGCGAGGGCGTCGACGACCTTGAAGCCGGTGCCGAACACGATCGCGTCGACCTCGTGCACGGTGCCGTCCGCGGTGACGACCGCATTCGGCCGCACCTCGACGATGTCGTCGGTGACCAGGTCGACGTTGGGCCGCAGCAGCGCCGGATAGAAGTCGTTCGACAGCAGGATCCGCTTGCAGCCGATCGTGTAGTCGGGGGTGACCTTGGCCCGCAGGTCCGGGTCGGGAATCTGCCGCTTGATGTGGTTGAGCGCCATGAGCTTCTGCGGGCCCGACAGCCGGGGGTCGATCGCGAAGCCGACGGCCCGCGCCTCCAGGGTCCAGAACACCGCGTTGCGGACGGCCCTGGCCACGCCCGGGAGCCCGAACGCCCTGGGCAGCGGCATGTCGGGCTTGGGCTGGATCCACGGGGGCGTCCGCTGGAAGACCGTCAGCCGCCCGACGGTCTTGGCGATCTCGGGAACGAACTGGATCGCGCTCGCGCCGGTGCCGATGACCGCGACCCGCTTGCCCCTGAGGTCGTAGGAGTGGTCCCATTCGGCGGAGTGGAAGGCCTTGCCCTCGAAGGTCTCCAGACCGGGGATCACCGGGAACTTGGGAATGTGCAGGCCGCCCACGCCGGAGACGATCGCTCTGGGGGTGAACAGGCCCGCGCTGGTGCCGACGTTCCAGCGCTTGGCCGCGTCGTCGAACTCCATCGTCTCGACCCGGACGCCGAACCGGATGTGCTCGCGCAGTCCGTGCTTGTCCGCGCAGTCCAGCATGTAGCGGTGGATCTCCGGCTGCGGCGAGAACAGGCGCGACCACTTCTTGTTGAGGTCGAAGGAGTAGGAGTACATCGGTGAGGGGACGTCGCATGCGCAGCCCGGGTAGGTGTTGTCGTGCCAGGTGCCGCCGAGTTCCTCGCTCTTCTCCAGGATCACGAAGTCCCTGAACCCGGACTGCTTGAGCCTGATGGCCATGCCGAGGCCGGCGAAGCCCGATCCGATGATGACGATCGATGGTGATCCGGTCATGACCCGTCCCTATTAGCCGAAGTATCCAGTACTGCGAGTAAGTTACCCCGGGTAAGTTACCAATGGTAGGGTATATGACTGTGAGCCAGACCACGCCAGCACCCCCACGCCGCAAGCGGATGTCCCGTGCCGAGCGGGAGCAGCAGATGCTCGACGTGGCCGAGGAGGTCTTCGCGGAGGAGGGTTACCGCGCCGTCTCCATGGACACCATCGCGGACCGCTGCGGGGTCTCCAAGCCGCTGATCTATGAGTACTTCGGCTCCAAGGACGGCCTGTTCCTCGCCTGCGTCGGCCGCGCCCGCGCCGAGCTCTACGACGCCACCCGCGCCGCGATGGACCGGGGCGACGGCCCGGCGGAGGTGCTCTGGCTCGGCCTGGTCGCCTACTATGAGTTCACCCACGGGCACAGCCGTTCGTTCGCGCTGCTGCTCCAGGAGCCGATGGCACTGCCGGACTCCACCGTGGAGGCGGTCGAGTCGGTACGGCAGCAACAGCACCAACTGATCGCCCCGGTCCTGGCGACCTTCGCGCCGGACGCACCCGCGACCACGATCGAGGCCTACACCGAGATCATCATCGGGGCCTGCGAGCGGATCTCGCTGTGGTGCGCCCGCCGGCCCGAGATCACCCCGGAGATCGCCGCCCAGCACACCCTCGACTTCTGCTGGCACGGGCTGGAGAAGCTGTTCGGCTCACCCTGAGGACAGCAGTGCGAGCGCCCCGGCATAGCCCGGACCCGGCTCCAGGTCGTACAGGCGGAACCGGCCAGGGAGATCGTCCCGGCCCTTCCAGGACACCAGCCTGGGTGGCCCGTCAGCGAGCGTCAGGTCGACCATCGGGACCTTGAGCCCGTCCCCGGTCGCCTTGAGCAGGGCCTCCTTGCGGGTCCAGGCGACGACCAGCTCTCCGGGCGGATCGCCGGGCGACAGCAGATGCCGCGCCACCTCCGAGATGTCCCTGCCTCCTCGCTCGACGTCCAGGCCCACCGGCACCTCCGCGACGGCCACCCCGACCATCGCCTCGGAATGGCTGACCGAGATGTGGGCGGCCGGGTGCACCGGCCTGCCGTGCGTCGCGCCGCAGCCGGGGCAGGTCCGGTCCAGGCTGATCTCCTGGGGATCCAGCCCGGTCCGCGCGGCGAGTTCCAGCTTGGTGAGCTGCACGCCCATCGCGAACCGGTCGCGGTCGCCCTCCCGCAGATAGCGCTCACGCCGGGCCCGCTCGACCGCGTCGAGCAGGCCGAGATCGGCCGGAGCGTCCTCGTCCAGGTTCGCCCAGCGGATGACACAGCCGAACTCGTAGTCACTCACGCCCCTCAAATTACCTGTTTTCGGCCTGTCCTCGGATTGTGCGGGAAGATCTGTGCATGCGATGGCGACGGATGTGTGCGGCAGTGACGGTTTCGGGCCTGGCTCTCGGCGGGTGCTCGAACGACCCCGAGCCGGCGGCCTCGACCACGCCGGCGGCCGGCCCGGCGACGGCGGCGCCCGCACCGGCGGCGGGCAAGCTGAAGTTGGTCGAGGTCGCCAAGGCCGACAAACCGGTTGGAATGGCTCTGCGCACGGGCGACGACACCCTGTATGTGATCGAGCAGCCGGGCCGGGTCCGGGCCATCCGGGACGGCAGGCTCGTGAGCGCCCCGGTACTGGACCTGACCGGCCAGGTCGGCAGCGAAGGCAACGAACAGGGCCTCCTGGGCCTGGCCTTCTCCCCCGACGGCAGGTACGTCTACTTCGACTACACCGGCAAGGACGGCGACACCAGGGTCGTGGAGTACCCGGTGGCGGCCGGCGGCTCCATCGACGCCGGGGCGCGGCGTGAGGTCCTCACCCAGAAGCAGCCGTTCGCCAATCACAACGGCGGCCAGCTCGCGTTCGGGCCGGACGGCTTCCTCTACATCGGGCTCGGTGACGGCGGGAGCGGCGGCGACCCGCAGGGCAACGGCCAGAACCTGGGCACCTGGCTCGGCAAGATCCTGCGCATCGACCCGCGTGGCGGCAGCCCGTACCGGGTCCCGGCGTCGAATCCGTTCGTGAAGAAGGCCGGTGCGAAGCCGGAGATCTGGGCTTACGGGCTGCGCAACCCGTGGCGGTTCACCTTCGACTCCCAGACCGGCGACCTGTGGATCGGCGACGTCGGCCAGGACGCCTACGAGGAGGTCGACTTCCAGCCCGCCGGTTCGGCCGGTGGCGAGAACTACGGCTGGAGCGCGCGCGAGGGCTCACACAAGTTCAAGTCCGACAAGCCGGTCGGCAAGGACCCGGTCTTCGACTACAAGCTGCACGAGGGCAACGCCTGCTCGGTGATCGCCGGACCGGTCTACCACGGCAGCCTGCTGCCGGGCCTGGCGGGAC
>JBDSTJ010000596.1:0-3595 GCA_039928335.1 Streptosporangiaceae bacterium
GGGTCAGGACGGCGGAGAAGGCCTGCTCCTGAACAGGGGGCTGTTCATCCTCATGCTCGGCATTATGATCACCGGGTTCTCCCAGCCGACCACGGCGGTCAAGGTCCCCCGGGACCGCGCCACGATCATGGTGGCGATCGACGTGTCCCTGCCAGAGTTCGGTCTCCGCCCGTGTGGAGCGTTTGCACTCGTGGCGGTGCGGACCGGCTGGCCCGGATCATGAACGCGGTCATCGAGGCGGGCCTGGACGCCGCGGCCGAGCCCGTCAGCCGATGGCCGGCCGGCGCGACTTCACCGCCCGCCAGCCCAGCCAGATCGCCAGTGCGATGACCGGGACGCTCCAGACCGCGACCCGCTGGTCGTGGTCGAAGGCCATCAGGACGACGACGAGCCCGAGGAAGGCCAGCGTGCCGTAGGCGGTCCACGGAGCGCCCGGCATCCGGAACGACGGGCGTTCGAGCTCGCCGCGGCCGGCGGCCGCCCGCAGGCGGATCTGGCAGTACAGCAGGGTCGCCCAAGTCGACAGCACGCCCAGCGACGCGATCGAAGTGGCGATCACGAACGCCTGCGCCGGCAGGATCGCGTTGAGGCCCACGCCGAGCAGGTAGACCGCGGCGGTGAACAGGACCCCGCCGTAGGGGATGCGCCTGGCGCTCATGAGACCGGTGAACCTGGGCGCTTCGCCGTTGTCGGACATCGAGCGCAGGATCCGGCCGGTGGCGTACAGCCCGGAGTTGCACGAGGACATCGCGGCGGTCAGCACGACCAGGTTCATGATGCTGCCCGCTCCCGGCACACCGATCGCGGCGAAGACCGTCACGAACGGGCTCTCACCGGAGTGGTACTCCGTCCACGGCAGCACCATGACCAGGAGCAGGATCGAGCCGACATAAAAGATCGCGATGCGCCAGATCACGCTGTTGATCGCCTTGGGCAGGATCTTGCGCGGGTGCTCGGTCTCGCCCGCGGCGATCCCGACCAGCTCGACCGCGGCATAGGCGAAGATCACCGCTTGCAGGCTCATCAGCACGACGCCGAAGCCCCGGGGAAGGAACCCACCGTGGTCGGTCAGGTTGGACACGCCCGCGTGGTCGGTCGGGCCGACGCCCGCCCTGGTCAGCACGAGGGCCAGCCCGACGCACAGGAAGGTCACGATCGCGATCACCTTCAGCAGCGAGAACCAGAACTCCAGCTCTCCGAAAATCTTGACTGAGAGCAGGTTCACGCCCAGCAGGATCCCCAGGGCGGCCAGCGCGGTGACCCACTGCGGCAGGTCGGGCAGCCAGTACTGGACGTAGGTCCCGGCCGCGGTGATCTCCGCGATGCCGGTCATGGCCCAGTTGACCCAGTACATCCAGCCGCAGGCGAAGGCCGCGCCCGGACCGACGAACTCCCGCGCGTAGGCCACGAAGCTGCCGGCCGTGGGCCGGTGCAGGACCAGCTCGCCCAGGGCCCGCATCACGAAGAAGGCCGCGATCCCGGCCGCGGCGTAGGCCAGGACCAGGCCGGGGCCGGCCGCCTGCAGCCGGGCCGCCGAACCGAGGAACAGGCCCA
Organism: Streptosporangiaceae bacterium; assembly: GCA_039928335.1. GTDB lineage: Bacteria > Actinomycetota > Actinomycetes > Streptosporangiales > Streptosporangiaceae > Actinocorallia. The sequence continues at coordinate 1,555 of JBDSTJ010000596.1, forward strand.
CGCCGATCGCGCCGCCGAACGCGATCATCTGGACGTGCCGGCTCTTCAGGCCCTTGTCGTAGCCTTCGTCGTCCTTGGGGGGACCGAGGACGACCTCGCCGACCACCTCGCCGACCACTTCGCCGAGCTGCTCGGGTAGCTTCCCGAGATGCTTGTGATCTTTGGGGTCCATGGCGGAAGATCTTGCCCTCTGCGCACCCGCTCAATCACTTACCGTGAGCGCATGTCGGCGGTCAGGCCTGCGTGGTGGAATACCTCCCGTGCCGGAAAAGAAGCGGTCCGCCGGCGGGGGCACTCCCGCGACGGTCGCCGCCACCCAAGCGAAGATCAAGTTCGAGCTCCATCCGTACGAGGCCGATCCCGGTGCGGACTCCTACGGTGAGGCCGCCGCGGACGCGCTCGGAGTGCCGTACGAGCAGATCTTCAAGACGCTGCTCGCGGAGGTCGACGGCCGGCTGACGGTCGCGGTGGTGCCGGTCGCCGGCCGGCTCGACCTCAAGGCCCTGGCCGCCGCGGTCGGCGGCAGGAAGGCGCAGCTGGCCGACCCCGCCACGGCGCAGCGCAGCACCGGTTACGTGCTGGGTGGAATCAGCCCGCTCGGCCAGCGCAGACGGCTCCCGACCGTGGTCGACGAGTCGGCCACGGTCTTTGCGACCGTCTATGTCTCGGCCGGCCGGCGCGGTCTCCAGATCGAGCTGGACCCGGCCGACCTCATCGCCCTGACCTGCGCGACCACCGCGGAGATCGGCAGAACCTGACCGGTGGTCATCAGCGCCCGGCCTCGGGGGAGCCGCCCTCGTGCTCGAAGGCGGGCACGGGCGGCTCGAACCGGGGCGCGGGCGTCCGGCGGGCCAGGTCGAGCGACTCCAGCAGCCCGAAGACCGCGACGGCCAGCAGCGGCCACAGCAGGACCACGCCGTGCGCGCCGAGCGACGGCGGGGCCTGGACCCGGGCGCCGTCGGCCCCGGTGGCGGTCACCTGCTCGAAGTGGCTCAGGCCGAAGCGGTGCCCCAGCGCCCAGGCGGTCAGCGAGGCGAGCAGCCCGCCCATGGCCAGGCCCAGGGCGAGCGGCACCTCGTTGCGCCGGCCGGCCCGCAGATAGGCCACGACGGCGCACAGGACGCCGAGCGTCACCCCGATGAGCGCGAACCGCGCGTCCGTCCCGATCAGGGCCTGGGACTCGGGGTCGGCCAGATAGGCCTTGTGCTCCACGATGACGTAGCCGGCCCGGGGCGAGATCCAGGCCCACAGCAGTCCGGCGGGGACGCCGAGGAACGTGAGAACGCCGACGGTGATGGCCCAGATCCGCAGTTGCCGGACCAATGCGCACGCTCCTGTTTACTTCCCGGAAAGTTGATCTGTCGCAGAGTAGTCCTAACCCGCGAAGAGGGGGACGATCCCCTGGTGAGAGGAGCGCAAAAGTCCGTGCCCCCGGGTAGTGTTCCGGTCATGTCAGGATTCAGCTCGGCGTTCGAACGCCTCGGTGCCGCGCTGTCCGCCATCGTCCTGCAGCAGCAGGAGACCCTCGCGGACTACCTGCCCCGGGAGGACTGGAGCGCGGACCTGACGGCGCGGTCCTACAGCAGCGGCGGAGTGACCGTCGAGGTCTCGCTGCTGGGCAGTTACGCCTCGGCCGAGCGCACCTGGCTCTGGGGCTGGGCCAACGCCCAGTTCGGTCCCGAGCACCCGGCGGTCGCCCCGACGCTGGCGGTCCGGCGGATGGGGGAGCGGCTCGCAATCCCCGAGTTCGTCACGCCCGAGGTCGACCTCTCCTGGTACCAGGGCCCGGCCGCGCACGGCGGCGAGCTGATCGCGGTGGCCGCGTCGGGACTCCTGGGTGCCGCCACCGGGCGTAGCGGCGGCTACATCGGGGCCGGCTACGAGGGCGGCTCGGCCTATCTGCAGGTCGACGACGACCTGGTCCCGCTGGCCACCTGGGACACCATCCCGGTCCCGCGCATGATCATGAATGCGATGGCGCTGTTCCCCTCCGACCCCGAGCTCACTCTGACCCGGTTCCTCAGCCACCACCGGGTGCCCT
>JBDSTJ010000597.1:0-5305 GCA_039928335.1 Streptosporangiaceae bacterium
ATTCGCCCGACCACGGGCCATCCCGACCCGGTCGGCCAACCACGCCGACACCGAGGAGAACCCCCACGCCCTATGCACCCCGGAAACCTCGACCCGACCGACCAAACCCGCCAGACCCGCCTCACCGGTATCCAGGGCACGACCCACCCGCTCGGCCAACTCCAGACACACCGCCCCCGACCCCGGAGCCTCCCGCCCCGCCAACTCCAGGACAACGGTCTCCAACACCTCGACCAGCGAACCGGTCGAGGCAGAGGAGAACCCCGCCATTGCGTCCATGGTTCGATTCTACGTTCCACACCAACCATTCACCACGCTTTAACAGAAAGGATCTAGAACAAACCATCGAGCGTAATACTAATGGTCGCAATGTCGCGAATGACCGACAATTCGAGGCGCGTTAATCAACGCCAATCACCCTCGCTCACGTCGCATATGTGCCAGGGAGGATCAGATGACCTGAATGGCAGTGGACCCCTGTCCGATTGCGGTAGCTGACGGCAGCCGGACATGACCCAGCCGACAGGTCACCTCATCAGCCGGGTGCCCCGCCCGACGCCCGGTCCCGGTCGCTGTCACGGCGCGAAGGTGAAGTGACCCTCCAACCGAGTGATCTCCACCAGCCTCCGCAGCTGCGGCGACACGCCGGCCAGCAGCAGGGTGCTGCCTTGGCGCTGCGCGAGGTGCTGCACGACCACCAGGGTGCCCAGCCCGCCGGCACCGATGAACGACACCCCGGACAACTCCAGGGTCAGCTGCCAGGCACCCGCCTTCAGGACCTCCTGTACGCAGGCGCGCAGCTGAGGAGTGGTGGCGAGATCCACCTCCCCGGCGACCGTCACGGTCACCGCTCCGCTCAGTGTGCGACTCGACAGGCGCAATGTGCCCGCTGGTATGGCTGTGGTCATGATCCGACTCCCCTGAACACCCACGAAAAGAAGCGGTACCGGGTGCGAGGAAGTCGTCCCAGCAGGCCCCCTTCAGAGAGGCGGACAGGGCCGACCTGCAACCGGCGGAATCTGGCGTGGCGCGGGGTCTGGACGACACAGAGAGATCAATCGAAGTACAATGCGTCACTTATCAGACAATTTATCCCACTATTAGTGAGGGAATGACTCCTGTATGTAGCTTAGCGGGGAAGGGCCGTTCGCAAGCGGGTTCGCCGGAATCACCCTCGCGGGGTCCCGCCCTGAACGGCCGAGGGGGGCAGCGACCCCTGGCCAGAGTGGTGATGGCCAGCCGAGGTCATCAGCCGGTGACGGTGTAGGTGACCTGCAGCCGCTGGTCGGCGAGGCGGCGGAAACCCCAGTCAGTGGCCAGAGCCTCGACAATGAACAGGCCACGGCCTCCCTCAGCCGCGTCGTCCGAGGCCGACCCGGACACCGGGTCGCCGCCTCCGCCGGAGTCGGTGACCGTCACCGTGACCTTCCTGCCCGCCAGTTCGACACCCACCTCGACGAGCTCACCGTTCGGGCTGCCGTACAGCACGCTGTTACCGAAGACCTCCGACAACAGCAGGACCGCGTCGTCCGCCGCCCCATGGCCGGGCCCGAGGCAGGCGGCGAGCCACCCGCGTGCGACCGCGACCTGATCGGCGGTACCGGGGAACGCCGCCGACACCGGGCGCGTCATGCCAGCGCCCGGTGCGCGACCTGCTGCGCCACCTGATCCAGCTGGGAAGCGCGGCACCAGTTGCCCTCCCACGCCAGCACCCACCCTCCGGCCTCGTGCTCCACGGCCAGCACCCCGAGCCACTCCCCCGGCCTGCCCCGCCGGACCACCCGCAGCACCGACCCGCCGTGCGACGGATTCACCAGGGAGGACGAACAGCCGAACACGTGCAGCCGGATGCTCAGATCGCACAGCAGCCGAACCCGGATCGACAGCGCTGTCTCACCAGAAACCGTCCACGAAGAAATCATGATCGCCACCGCCAGGAGTCGTGAGGGAAGGTCACGCCTTCACCTCGCCGGATGCGTCTCGCCCCTCAGCACGATGTGCGCTGGGATGCTGCATCAGGGTCTTTCGTTTGAGCTGATACTGAAGTAAGTTACATCTGCAAATTGCAGATCACAAGGAGTACAGGGGAAGTCATGCCCAGTCACAGCGATCCCACCGTCCGGCGTCGCCGACTCGCGGCCGAGCTTCGAGACCGCCGCGACCGGATCGGCATGACGATCGAGGAGGTGGCGGACAGGCTCGAATGGTCAGCAGCGAAGGTCAGCCGGATTGAGAACGCCAAGGTCAGCGTCCTGCCGCGCGATGTGAGGTTCCTGATGGGCGTGTACGGCGTGGAGGGAGAAGCGGCTGAGCTCCTGCTGACGCTTTCCCGGGAATCACGGCAGAAGGGCTGGTGGCACGCCTTCGGGGACGCCATCCCCCAGTGGTTTCAGGTGTATGTCGGCTTGGAGTCCGAAGCCACGGGCCTGCGCCTGTATGAGTCGGACTTCATTCCGGGGCTGCTCCAGACCGAGGCCTATGCACGCGCTTCCTACCAGGCTTCCCTGGTGACCAGGCGAGAGGAGATCGACCGGCAGGTCGCGTTGCGTATGGCGCGTCAGGAGCGCCTGACCGGCCCCGACGCTCCACAGCTCTGGACGATCATCAACGAGGCCGCCATCCGCTGCCTGGTCGGCGGAGCCGATGTCATGCGCGACCAGCTCAAGAAACTGATCGAGGCCGCCGCACATGACAACGTGACCGTCCAGGTCCTCCCCTTCAGCGGCGGCGCGCATCCCGCGATGGTCGGGGCCTTCCACATCCTCAGCTTCATCCCACCTGACCCGCAGGTCGTCTATCTCGAGTACTACACCGGCAGCCACTATCTGGAGAAACCAGCCGAGGTAGAGCGCTATACGCTGATGTATGACCATCTTCGCGCCGCAGCTCTCCCTCCGGACGAGTCCGTATCGCTGATCGGAGGGCTGGCCGAAGAGATGACGCGACCAGCGTCGCCATGAGGACTGAGGAGGTACGGGATGGCGTATGCCGAGGACAAGTTGGACTTCTCCCGTGCCAGCTGGCGCAAGAGCTCGCACAGCAGCAACAACGGCGGGGCCTGCGTCGAACTCGCCGCCAAGGGCCGTCTCATCGGGGTACGGGACTCCAAGGACCGGAACGGGCCGGTACTCGCCTTCGGGCGGGCGGGGTTCGGGGCCCTGGTGGCGGGGTTGCGTGAGAATCCCACGAGGACCGGGTGAGGGCCTGACTCCGGTGTGATGCCAGAGCTGGGATCGGCGGGTTTTGGCGACGGCGTGGGACAGAGGCGGCCGCAACGCCGCCGCCCTCACCGGTGTCTCGACCGGATCCTTCGCGAAGCCATACGCTTCACCACGTATCGGTAAGGTCTCAGCGGAGGTGGGAGGCGATGAGCGGTGACAGACGGCTCCCGATCAGCGCGACCCTGATCCGGGTCAACGCGATGCTGGAAGTTCACGGCACCATGCCGTTTCCCGACGGGCTGCGCGGCATCCACGCCCCCAGCGGCGAACAGATCGCCGGTGTGGCCTACTACGTCGTCAAACTCGTCCTCACCTACCGCGGCGCCAACGGGGTGCTCGACTCCGGACCGCGCCTCGACCTGGCCAGCCACGCCACCGACCTCGCCGCGGTACTGCCCTACCTGGCCGGCCAGGACGCCGCCTATGTCGTGGTGCTGCTCTGCCTGGCCGAGCTGATCGCAAACGAACCCATCGGGTACCCCTAGCGGCACCGTGGAACGGGATGGAACCGGGTGGAACGCCTACCCAGTGGATCCGACCCCAGTGGATCCGACCCCGGTCGATCCGACCTGTTCACCGGCAGAGGGGAAGTGGGCCGTGCCCGAGGTGAGTCACTGCCATATTCCGATCACGTTGCGGATCGTCGGGGTACTGACCGAGGACCAGCTCGCGGCGGTCGGCACGACCCTGACGCGCTCAGTGACCGCGCGGTTGGCCGAGGCCCAACGGCGGCTGGCAGACCGGCACCGTCTGGTCCTGGCCGACCCGCCCGACCACCGCCTGGTGGGACCCGGTTCTGAGCCCGATGCGCCGCTGACCGGCGTGGAGCAGTCCGGTCCGGATGTCATCGCCCTGGACGACCTCGCGCCGGACAACCTCGTACTGGACGGCCTCGCTCGGGACGACCTCGCGCCGGAGATCGCTGCGCTGATCAGGGCCCGGTCGGCCGACATCACTCAGGCTGCAACCCGGCCGATCACGGTGTCCCCCGCGGAGTCCGGCCAGGCCGCCGGTTCGGCTCCGCTCGGCCTGGAACCCGGTCCCCGGGTGCCGGCCGCCCCCGCATCCACCGGAGTGCGGGCCGCAACCGCACGACCCGAGCGAGGACGCGTGGCGTTCATCAAGACCGGCGGCCCGGTGGAACCCGTGGCCCGGCGGACGGACGAGGTGATCGACAGGGCGCTGCGGGAGAACCGCGGGAGTCCACCGCCGCGCAGACCCGCCGAACCGGTCCTTCCCGGCGATAGCCGGCAGCAGCGGGAGGCGGTCATCGACGTCGACCCGATCGACCTGTGGCGGCTTCCGCACGTCCAGGACACCTTTCGGCAGCTCGCCGAGGCGCGTGAGGCCTGGAACAGGACGCACCGCGCCGGGCAGAGAACACTCGACGCGGCGTACTGGATGAACTACTGGAGGATCAGGTTCACCAACTCCGTGAACTACATCCTGAAGGTCAGGCAGACCCGTTCCTATCATGGTTCGCGCACCGCGCGTGAATTCTCGCTCGCGAGGCTGCGGGACGCGGAGAAGGAACTGGTGAAGACCTCGCCACCGGATCTCCTGGCGCGCGTCGAGGAACTGCGGCGCACCGCCCACGAGAAATGGGCGGAGGAGGTCGCCCTTGCCACTGACCAGTTCCTTCGACTGGCACAGAACGAGGTCGACTTCCTCACCGAGGACGGGCCGATCCGCGTCTACGGGCTTCCCGAATGGGTCGAGGGAACAATTCCGGCGTCCAGTTTTCCGAAACTCTTCGAACAGGGCTCGGCTTCGCCGGGCTTCTCCCCGTCGGTGGCCAGGCTCATGGCGGCCGTCCAGCGGACCTGGGGAAAGAAGGTCCTCGCGGAGAACTACCGCGACCACGAGAAGAGCAACGCCTTTGTCGGAAACATCGACGGCATCGGAAAGTACTCTTTCGACGTGCATCTTCCGGTGGCCCAGGTCGATGGCTTCTACGAGCACGACGCGGCGATCGCGTTCTTCAAGGCCGTCGAGCAGGCCGCCAAGGCCACCGAGATCGAATGGATGGCGCTCTACAACGACGCTAGCGTGGCCAATGCGGTCAACAGCGCCGTGGGCGTGCG
>JBDSTJ010000598.1:0-3704 GCA_039928335.1 Streptosporangiaceae bacterium
ACGACGCTTCTTGATGACCGAGCCCACGAAACCTCACTATTTACGATCCCCGACCATCGTCAGACGGCCAGCATGGGGCGTGCATGGAAAGCGGGCCACGGAGCAGCCCAGCGGTTAAGACTACCGCTGCGGGCAACGTGAGGAGTACCGGCGGCCTCTCGGCCGCCGGTAAGCCTCATCAGCTCACAGTCCATCCACTGTGAGGGGGTGGACTACCCAGCTTCGATGAATGCTTCGCGAAGGTAGTCGTGGACTGCTTGCTCGGGTACCCGGAACGACCGTCCGACCCGGATCGCCGGAAGCTCGCCAGAGTGCACGAGCCGATAGACGGTCATCTTGGACACCCGCATCACCGAAGCCACTTCGGCCACGGTCAGGAACCTCACCTCGCTGAGAGGTCGCTCGCCTGAAGCCATGGGACGCCCTCTTTCACACGTGCTGCGCACCGGCCCTTTGGGTGACTTTGATCACGCACGTGTACTTCCTCCAGCGTAAATCGTGTATCCCGAGTCGCAAGAGGGACTTTCACCCAATCAGGCCCGCACACCCGAACAGATAGCGGATCAGGGGGGTGTAGTGCCGGGGCAGGACGTTGTCGTCGAGGGGCACCGCGACCTCGATTTTGCCCCTGGCATGCCCGGCGAACAGGGCGGGGTCGTTGCAGTCGGCGAATCCGAGCGTCGTCACTCCGGCCTCTCCGGCCGCTCCGGCCCAGCCGTGGTCGGCGATGACCAGATCCGGCCAATGCCGTGATTCGCCTGCGAGGTTTGCCTGCGACAGTTTGGCCAGCATGGCTTCCATCGGGGCCGAATCGTGCGTGTGGTGGAGCGATCCACCCCCGCTCAGCATGGCCACACCGTCCACATAACGAATCTTTCGGATCGCGGTGCCCTCCGGCGTCCACACCTCGTAGGACCAGCCCTCGGCGGGGGTCAGCACCCGGCAGCCGCGGGCCCGCAGGGCCTTGCCGAGCTCGAGGTAGATCGGCAGCAGCCCGGTGGGGTGGCCGGTGGCGAGGATCAGGGTCTCCCGCCGATCGGCGGCCTGGCCGATCCGCCGGCCCATCGCCTCGAGCGCGTCGATGGTCAGCTCGGGGTCGATGGTGTCGTCGCCGTAGAAGTGCTGGGGATCGGGGCTGACGCCCACCAGCCGGGCCATCATGGCGAGGGTCTCCTCATACGACCACTCACCGAGATCGAGGCCGAACTGGTGGTACGGCTCCCCCTCGGCCATCTTGCGCATGTTCCGCAGGTTGCTCTGGCGCGGTGTGGCCACCTCGCCCGCGATGTAGGTCCTGACCAGGTGTTCGCGCAGCGCTAGTCGATCATCGGGTCCAGGCCGTGCTCCGGGAAGATCGCCCGGCGTGTCGCCAGGATCGCCTGATCCACCGGATTCGCCGGGTCGTAGCCCTTGTCCCACGCTCTGACCTCCACTGCAGCGGCACCATCTGTCATGACTTTGGGTGCGATCTCGCCCGTACGGTTCCGTACGAACGTCCGCCATTCCTCCGGGCACGGTGTCTCGGGGTCGAGCGGGTGCCCGCTGGCCTCGGCCAGCAGATGGGTCCAGGTCCGCGGCACGACCTGGACCAGCTCGTAGCCGCCGCCGCCGGTCAGCACCCATTTGCCGCCGGCCGTCTCGTGCGCCAGTTCGTGCAGCGCGCGATGGGCGGCGCGCTGCCCGTCGACGGTCAGCGACAGGTGGGCGAGCGGGTCGAGGTGGTGGCTGTCGCAGCCGTGCTGGGTCACCAGGATCTCCGGCTCGAAGGCCCGCAGCAGCTGCGGCACCACCGCGTGGAAGGCCCGCAGCCAGGCCGTGTCGCCCGTGCCGGGCGGGAGCGCCACGTTGACCGAGGTGCCGCCCGCGCCGGTCTCGTGCGGGAACCCGGTGCCGGGGAAGAGCGTGCGGGGCGACTCGTGCAGGCTGATCGTCATGACCCGTGGGTCGTCATAGAACGCCTTCTGGACGCCGTCGCCGTGGTGCACGTCGACGTCGACGTAGGCGACCCGGGTCGCGCCGTGCTCGAGCAGCCAGGCGATCGCGATGGCCGGATCGTTGTAGACGCAGAAGCCCGAGGCCGCGCCGGGCATGGCGTGGTGCAGCCCGCCGGAGATGTTGGCCGCATGCTCGGTCACCCCGGTCCAGACGGCCCTGGCGGCCGCGACGCTGGCGCCCGCGACGAGCGCCGAGGCCTCGTGCATGCCCTGGAACAGTGGATTGTCGGCGGTACCGAGCCCGTAGCGCAGCGCGGGCTCGCCGGTGTCACCGGCCCGTTTGACGGCCTCGATGTAGTCGGTGGTGTGGACCAGGCCGAGCAGCCCGTCGCCCGCGGACTCGAAAGTCTGCACCTGAGCATGGTGGAACACGCCCAGGTGCCGGGCCAGGGCCATGGTCAGTTCGACCCGGACCGGGTTGAGGGGGTGCGCCGGACCGAAGTCGTAGGCCAGCAGCTTGTCGTCCCAGAAGACCCGCATGGATCCACGGTACCGTCTCGGCGATCAGGTAACGCAGAGTGTCGTGGAGCGTACCAAATTGACCCCTTTTGTGAGGTGAACCACCCCGTCATGATGGGCATCTAGTTAACACAAGAGAAATCACAGGGGTGGGCCCATGAACGAGGACAGCGTCCCGTCGTCTCTGCCGGCGGTGCTGACGCCGCTGCCGGCCTCGCAACAGCCGGCCTGGGACCGCGCGCCCAGCCGGACGAGCCAGGTCGTCTGCGGCGCGCTCAGAGTGAGCCTGCGCCCGATCATGCATCGCGTCCCCGGCCGTCCCCTGCCGATCCGGGCGGCCCGCGCCGCGATCGACCGGGCGGCCCTGTTGATCCCCACCGGGCCCCGGGTGCGGGTGGAACGGGTGCGCGACCCCCAGTTGGCCAGCGGGCATGTGATGAAGGCCGAATGGATCATCCCGGAGGACTCCGACGGCAGCGCGGCCGTGCTCTATCTGCACGGCGGCGGCTACGTCATCTGCTCCCCGCGGACCCACCGCCCGATCACCTCCCGGCTGGCGACCGACACCGGCCTGCCCGTGCTGGCCCCCCGCTACCGGCTCGCCCCCGAGCACCCGTTTCCGGCCGCGCTCGAGGACGCCGTCGAAGCCTACAGATGGCTGCTGGCCCGGGGCCACACCCGCATCATCGTGGCGGGCGACTCGGCCGGCGGCCACCTGGCGGCCTCGCTGGCCGGTGAGATCAGCCGGACCGACCTGCCGTCGCCCGCCGGGGTCGTGCTGTACTCCCCGTGGGTCGACCTCACCTGTGAGACCTCCACGGTCTGGGACCACCTGGTCAGGGACCCCTACCTCAGCGGCCGGGCCGCCCAGCGGGTCGGCAGGCTCGTCGCGGGCAAGGTCATCGACCCCCGGCTGGCCCTGCTGACCTGTGACTGGGGCAGCCTCCCGCCGTTCCTGATCCAGGTCGGCGGCGCCGAGGTGCTCCGGCCCGAGGCCGAGGTCCTGGCCGACGTGCTGCGGGCTGCCGGCGCCGACGTCGACCTGCAGGTGTGGCCGGGCCAGATGCACGTCTTCCAGTTCCTCAACCGGTTCGTCCCCGAGGCCGACGCCGCCATGCGGGAGACCTCGGCCTTCATCGCGACCGCGCTGGCGGCGGCTCCGACCACGCTGACCATCGTCGCCTGAGCGCGCCTCAGTCGGTGCGCAGGGCCGTCACCGGGTCGAGCTTGCCGGCCCGGCGGGCCGGCACG
>JBDSTJ010000599.1:0-7444 GCA_039928335.1 Streptosporangiaceae bacterium
GTCGTACTCCACCCGGACACCCAGCTCCCCGGCCAGCTCGGCGAGCGGCTTCATCAGCATGTAGCCGCCGCCCTTCACCCCGATCTGCTTGTCGGCCATCTGGGGGACGTGGCCGCGCGGAGCGGGCACGGCGATCTCGTCGAACGGCGCCGCGTTCTCGCCGCCGGAGTACATCAGGCCCTCGTCGTGCGGCGGCTCCCAGCCCGGCTCACCCCAGAACTCCTCCTTGAACCGGACACCGCAGTCGACCAGCCAGTTGAAGTGCTCGACGCTGCCCTGGCAGTAGTCGGCAATCTTGGCCCTGTCCACGCCCGGCCCCAGGGCCGCGACCATGAACCTCTCCATGTTCTCGGGGGTGTCCTCAAAGCCCAGCGCCTGCTGGAGGGGAGTACCGCCGCCGAGGTAGATGAATCCACCCGCCATCGAGGCGGCCCCGCCCCAGCCGCTGGTGCGTTCCAGGATCAGAACGTCGGCGCCCGCGCGCGCCGCCTCGATGGCCGCGGTGACGCCCGCGATGCCGTACCCGGCGATGACCACGTCGGCCTCCAAATCCCACCGTGTGACCGAATCAGCCGGTCGGGGCCGGAGTTTTGACGTCTCTGACATGGTTTTGGGAGTCCTCACTGGTGGACGGGTTCCGGCCGGGTTGAGATTAGAAGGGAACACCGGCGAAGACAAGACAGATCGGGTTGCGCGTACTCCGGTGGGCCCCCTCCGCCGAGGTGCTCACCCACACCTGACGGTAGACCCCCCGTCAGGGCTTGCGGGCGATCGCGCCCAACCCCCAGAAGGTGGTGGGGTCCACGGAGGGCTCACCGGGTCCCGGGCGCCAGGCGGGCAGCGGGACCAGGCCGGGAGGAAGGAGTTCGAGGCCGTCCATGAACCGGCGGACCTCCTCGGTGGTGCGCACGTCGGGACGGTCGCCGTCGATGACCTGGCTCTCCTGGAAGACCCGGGCGAGGTCCTCGGTGACCGCCGGGCTGACGTCGCTGACCGCGTGTGAGAAGAGCAGGTAGCTGCCGGGTGCCATCCGGTCGACCAGCCGACGGGAGATCATGGTGACGATGTCATCCTCGGGGATGGACGCGATGACGTCCTTGAGCACGATCGCGGTCGGCTGCCGGAGGTCGATGAACGTCGCGATGCTCGGATGGTCCAGGAGGGCGTCGGGCTCACGGACGTCGGCGCGGACGACCCGGTTCATCCCCCGGGTGTCGATGAGGGCGTTGCTGTGCGCGATGACGACCGGATCGAGGTCGACGTAGACGACCCTGGACTGGGGTGCGACCGCTTGGAGGATCTGGTGCACGCTGCCCTGGGTCGGCAGGCCGCAGCCGATGTCGATGTACTGCCGGACGCCCTCGCTCGCCAGGTACCGGACCGCCCGGCCGAGGAACTTGCGGCCCTCCCTGATCATCATGGGGAGCTCGGGCGCGATCTTCAGCACTTCCTCGGCGGCCGCACGGTCGGCGGCGAAGTTGTCCTTGCCACCCATGAGGTAGTCGATCAGCCGTGCCTCGTTCGGCAGGGTGCGGTCGAACCCCATGAGCGCATCAGTCTGCTCCGCTTCCATCCCGTGATATTAGCGCCCACTACACCGCCGTTTCAGCGGAAATACACCATGACAACACGATTCGTGATGGAGCACTGTCAGTCAGGGCGACTCGATCGCCGGGCGTCCTGAAGCGCAGAGCATCCCTGGCCACGCAGGCGGGGAGTGGCTCTGGCGGTCGCTGGACCGGCGGAAAGGAGGGTGGCTCCGGTGGCTGTCGCCACCGGAGCCGTGGTGTGAGACGGGGATCAGCCCTCGGGGACTACGGCTGCGTGAAGACGTACGTGCCGCTGACGGTCACGTTGCTGGCGCAGAAGAACCCGGACCCACTGACGGCCTGGTTGGTGAAGGTGACGGTGGCCGGGGGCTGTGCGCCGGTGACGGAGCCGGTCAGGTTGCCGGTGTAGGTGCAGCCGAGCGCGGTCATCTTGAATGCGGTGATGGTGGCGGTGCCGCCGACGAACTTTCCGTTCCAGGGGAGGCCGGTGGGCGTGACCGAGACGCCGCATCCGGTGGCGGTGGCCGAGGTGACCTTGAACACTCCGGTGGTGGCGATGGTGCCCTTGAGGACGGAGCCGGTGCAGGTGGCGACCGTGGTGCCACTCACCTTGACCACGAGCGCGCTGGTGTTGGCGGTGAACGTACCGTTCGTCCAGGCCAGGGCGGGTGAGGCCATCAGGAGGACGGCGCCGGCGGAGGCAGCGGTGATCGCGGCCAGTTTCGTGCTGCGGGACATGGGTCTTCCTTTGCTGGGGTGGGCGCAGCGAGCGCCCAGGGGTGGAACGACCGGCCGGCGTGACCCCGGTTCCGCCCATTTCGGGTGGGCGGTGACGGGCCCCGGCGAAGCGGGGACAGGTCGATGTCGGCTTGGCCGCGCTGATCATGGATCTTCGTACTCGGAGCCACTTCTTCGCTGGAGTGACTTCCTCAACGAAAGTAAGCGCGGCCCCCGGCACCGTCAATGGCCAAGCGCTAGCTTGGTTGGCCGAATGTGGCGGGGTTAGCGTGGATCATGTGTGGCGTCCGCCGCCGGACCTGAGGGGAGAGGATCGGAGCTCCGGGTTCGGCTGCGCGCCGAACGGAGATCGCCGGCCGGGACCCGCCAGGCCGGCCCGGCCGGTCGTTCGAGAGACGGAGATCGCCCGCTCGGGGCATGATCTGACGGCGGCGGCCTGCGCCTCCTGCTCGGTGGGGACGTCCTCGGTGAGGGCCGAGGAGTGGCCGTCGATCTCGTCCAGGGCGAAGAGATCCGGGGCCTTCACAGTTGGGGTGCGAAGTCGGTGAACAGGGGACGCTGCGCCACCGGGTCGGGACGTGAGAGCTCGAACAGCAGCTGGGTGGCGACCTTGACCTGGTCCAGCGGGTCACTCTGGCCGGACGCCGCAGCGCGGGAACGGCGGTCTTCGAGGGCGTCACCGCCCGCCGTGACGGCGCGGGCTGGCTGCTCGACGGCACCGCCCGCCACGTTCTCGACGGCGACCGGGCCGGGCACTCTCCGCTCGACCGCCCCGGCCGCGCCCTGACCCGGCGCCGGACGGGGGAGGGGTCAGCGAGCGGAGAGGTCGATCTCGGCCCAGACGACCTTGCCTTCGGGGGTGGCGGAGGCACCCCAGTCGCTGGAGTAACTCTCGATGATGACCATTCCGCGGCCGTTCTCGTCCAGGAAGGCCGGATCTCCGCGCACGGGCAGGGTGGGGTCGCCGTCACTGACCTCGATCCGGATCATCGAGTCCACGTGCAGCAGCCGCAGGCCCAGCGGCGTCCCGGCATGGGACACCGCGTTGGCGACGAGTTCGGTGACGATCGCGGTGACCCGCTCCTCGGCGTCCTGCAGTGACCAGGCCTGCATCGTCTGGAGACAGAGCGCGCGCGCGTCCTCCACCGTCTGCGTCCGAGGCGGTCCGAGGAGAGTGACCTCAGCACCGGCCATGACGATTCCAGGGATTCATGGGCACCAGACGTGAGAGCGACTACGGCTGTACCACCTAGTGCCCAGCCAGGTGCTCCCAAACGAACTTGGCGAGAACTTGGCAAAGAAGGGAGATAGTTGTAGCTTATGAATAGTTCTATTAGCTTAACTAAGTTTCTGGAGTCCCCATGCCGGAGCCCACCCGTCAACGACGCCTGCTGGTTCTGGCGATCTGCTGCATGAGCCTGTTCATCGTCGGCCTGGACGTCACGATCGTGAACATGGCCCTGCCGGCGATCTCGGTGGACTTCCACGCGTCGCTGTCCGGGCTGCAGTGGATCATGGATGGCTACACCCTGGTACTCGCTTCGTTCCTGATGCTCGCGGGGTCCGTCGCTGACCGGGTGGGCCGGCGCCGCGTCTTCCAGGCCGGGCTGGTCCTGTTCACCCTGGGCTCGCTGCTGTGCTCGCTCGCGCCGTCCGTCGAGTGGCTGGTCGCGGCCCGGGTCCTGCAGGCGGTCGGCGGCAGCATGCTCAACCCCGTCGCCATGTCGATCATCACCAACACCTTCACCGAACCGAAGGAGCGGGTCCGGGCGATCGGCGTGTGGGGTGCGGTGTTCGGCCTGTCCATGGCGCTGGGCCCGGTGCTCGGCGGGATTGTGGTCGCGAGCACCGGCTGGCGCGGGATTTTCTGGGTGAACGTGCCGGTGGGCATCGCCGCGGTGATCCTCGCCGGGCACTTCGTACCCGAGTCCAGGGCCCCGCGCCCGCGCCGCTTCGATCCCGTGGGCCAGGGGCTGGTCATCGTCCTGCTCACCAGCGTGGTCTACGCCATCATCGAGGGACCGCACCGGGGCTGGGGCAGCCCGCTGATCGTCGCGCTCTTCGCCGTGTCGGCCGCAGCCGCAGTTGTCCTGGTCCGCTACGAGGGAAAGCGCGAGGACCCGCTGCTGGATCCGCGTTTCTTCCGTTCGGTCCCGTTCGCGGGGGCCACGGTCATCGCGGTGTGCGCTTTCATGGCCGTCGGCGGGTTCCTGTTCCTCAACGCGCTGTACCTGCAGGACGCGCGGGGCTTCTCGGCGCTGCACGCCGGGCTGCTGACCCTGCCGATGGCTGCGGCCAACCTCGTCGCCTCGCCACTGTCAGGCCGGCTGGTCGCCGGCCACGGCGCACGGCTCCCGCTGATGGGCGCGTCGGTGTCCCTGGTCGCTGCCGGGCTGCTGATGACCACGTTCACCTCGACGACCTCGCTGTACGTGGTCGCCGTCGGCTACGTCCTGGCAGGCCTGGCCTTCGGCCTGGTCAACTCGCCGATCACCAACACCGCGGTGTCCGGCATGCCCCGAGCCCAGGCGGGGGTCGCCGCGGCCGTCGCGTCAACGAGCCGGCAGGTCGGCAGTTCGCTCGGGGTGGCCGTCTTCGGCTCGATCCTGGCCTCGGGGGATTCCTTCACCGATGCCAGCCACCTCTGCTGGTGGGTGGTCGTGGGCTGTGCCCTGGTGATCGGCTCACTCGGTATCATCACGACCGGGCCCAAGGCCCTGGCGGGTGCCGAGCGCACGGCGGCGATCTTCGCCCCGGGCCCGGCCGCGACGAGGACGAAGACGACCGTGGGGTGACCGTGGGCGAACGGGACGACCTGGCCGAAGCCTGGGTCCGGATCAAGGACCTGGTGCTGCAGAACAACGTCCGCGTCGAGGTCAGCGAGGCCCTGGGACTCAGCTTCATCAAGGTCCGGGCACTGCGCAGGCTGCTCGCCGGGCCGCTCGCCATGCGTGAGCTGGCCGCCGAACTGGTGACCGACAAGCCGTACGTGACCTTGGTCGTGGACGCGCTGGAACACAAGGGCCTGGTCGCCCGGACTGTCAGCCCGCACGACCGGCGCCGCCGGATCGTCACGCTGACCGAGGCCGGACGGGCGGCCGCCGAGCGAGCAGAGGAGATCCTGAACCGGCCGCCGGCGGCGTTGGCCGCGCTGTCACCGGACGATCTCGCCGAGCTCAACCGGATTCTCGGCGCACCGCCCCGCGGCTGACACCGCGTCGTCGGTCGGCGGCCACGGAGCCGCGTGCCCCGGGCCGGGCCTAGGATCGGGCTGTGGCGATCTTGCTGATGGTGGTCGTGGTGGTGGCGCTCGTCGCCGGGCTGCACTGGTATCTGTGGCGGCGGCTGGTCGGGGACACCTCCCGGCCGGGGACCGGGTTCCGCCGGCTGGGCACCGTACTGATCTTCGTGCTGCCCGTTCTCACCCTGACCGGCCTCGCGGCCGGCCGCGCCGGGGCGCCGATGTGGCTCGAGCGGGTGCTGGGCTGGCCGGGCTTCCTGTGGATGGCCTTCGCGCTCTACCTGTTCCTTTCCCTGCTGGTCTCCGAGGCCGTCCGCCCTCTGATCATGCGGCGGTCGGCCGCACCTGGACCTGAGCCGGCAGCTGCGCCGGTCATCGAGGATGCTGAGCTGTCGCGTCGGCTGGTGGTGGCGCGCGGGGTGGCACTGACGGCGGGCGTGGTCGCGGCGGCCACCGTCGGGTACGGGCTTCACGAGGCGTCGACGCCGCCCCGGGTGCTGCGGGTCAGGGTGCCGCTGGCCAAGCTGCCACGTTCGGGGCACGGCTTCCGGATCGCGGTCGTCAGCGACATCCATCTGAGTGCGGTGGCCGGCCGGGCGCACTGCCGGCGGATCGTGGACGTGGTCAACTCCACCCAGGCCGATCTGATCGCGATCGTCGGGGACCTGGTCGACGGGGATGTGCCGCATCTGGCGTCGGCCGCTGCGCCGCTGGCCGGGCTGAGGGCGCGGCAGGGCGCCTTCTTCGTGACCTGCAACCACGAGTACTTCTCCGGTGCCGAGCAGTGGCTCGACCATGTTCGTGAACTGGGCATCAGGCCGCTGGTCAACGAGCGGGTGGCGCTGGGTGCGTTCGATCTGGCCGGGGTCAACGACATCCAGGGTGAGCGCGAGGGGCAGGGGCCGGACTTCGGCAGGGCGCTCGGGGACCGGGACCGGACCAGGGCCGCCGTTCTCATGGCGCACCAGCCGGTGGTCATCCACGACGCGGTCGAGCACGGGGTAGACCTCCAACTGTCCGGTCACACGCACGGCGGGCAGCTGTGGCCGGGCCCGTATCTGGCCGAGCTGGCAAATCCGACGGTGGCCGGGCTCGAGCGCTACAGAGACACCCAGTTGTTCGTCTCACGCGGTGCCGGAACGTGGGGTCCGCCGGTACGGGTGGGAGCCCCCTCGGACGTCACCGTCATCGAACTGGTCTCACCGCAGGCCTGACACCGCGAACTCCTGACCCCGTGAAGATCTCCACGGCGGTGCTGTCGGTCGGCACGGCCAGGCCGACCGGGGGGGGACGAAGGTCCCGGTGTTCACTGACTCCCGGCCCTGATCTCGGCTGGGCCGCCGGGGCGAGGCTGTGAGTGCGACAGGACGGGTGGCCCGTCCGCGCCTGCGAACGAGGGAGTACGGGATGACCGGGAAGAAGTACGGGATCGTCGTCGGCCATGACGGGTCGGAGCTCTCCACTCGCGCCCTGGACTGGGCCATCGAGGAGGCGCGGCTGCGCCACACCAAGCTGACGATCTGCCACTTCTGGTCCTACCCCTACCTGGGGTACGCACCGATGGTGACCATGGATTTCTCCGAGCCGGCCGCGGACCTGGTGCGGCTGGCGGCGGTCCGGGCCCGGACCACCGCTCCCGACCTCGAGGTGCAGTCCGTGGTGGAGCCCGGCTCGGCCTCCCGCGGCCTGATCGACCTCGGCCGGGACGCGGACCTGGTCGTGGTCGGCACCCACGGCCGTACCGGGATGGCCCGCGTGCTCCTCGGTTCGGTGGCGGAGCAGGTCGTTCGTCACGCGCCGTGCTCCATCCTCGCGGTGCGCCCGGATGCCGACGTGAAGCCGTTCGTGCACGCGCTCTGCCCGATCGACTTCTCGGACAGCTCGCGGCACGCGATGGAGCTCGCCGGCGAGTTGG
>JBDSTJ010000600.1:0-3692 GCA_039928335.1 Streptosporangiaceae bacterium
CGAGGTCGGCAAGAAGTTCGGCCCCCGGCTGCTGGAGATGAAGGCGGTCACCAGGCACCGCGCGAAGGTCGAGAAGGCCCAGGACCTGATCCGCCGCCGTGGCGCGTTCGCGGTGTTCATCGGCCGGTTCACCGCCCTGCTGCGGGCCCTGATGCCGGCGCTGGCGGGCAGCGCCCAGCTGCCCTACGGCCGCTTCCTGCTGTTCAACGCCCTCGGCGGTATCACCTGGGTCCTGACCTTCGGCATCGGCGGCTTCTACGCCGCCAAGGCGATGGAGCACATCGCCCACCTCGTGGGGCAGGGCCTCGCGGTGGCGGCGGGCGTCGCCGCCGTCATCGCACTGGTCGTCTACGTGATCCGCAGACGCCGCCAGGAGGCCGTCGAGGAGGAGGAGTACGCCGCCGAACACCCCTGAAGCCGAGCGGCGTTCGGTTTCGTGCTACCCATGGGTAGGGCCCGAGTGATTAGCTGTGGGCAGAAGCCTTGAGTGAGGGAGCGAACCAGATGTCTGAACTGCGTTATGACGGCCGTGTGGCGATCATCACCGGCGCTGGGCACGGCCTCGGCCGGCAGCACGCGCTGGAACTGGCCGCACGGGGCGCCAAGGTCGTCGTGAACGATTTGGGCGGCGACGTGCACGGGGGCGGGGCCTCCACCGGGCCCGCGCAGGACGTCGTCGACGAGATCGTCAAGGCCGGCGGCGAGGCGGTGGCCAACGGTGGGAACATCGCGACCGAGGAGGGCGCGCAGTCGCTCGTCCAGACCGCGGTGGACGCCTTCGGCAAGGTCGACATCGTGATCAACAATGCGGGCATTCTGCGGGACAAGGCCTTCAAGAACATGAGCGTGGCCGAGTTCGACTCGGTGCTCGCGGTGCACGTGCGCGGCGCGTTCCTGGTCAGCCACGCCGCCTGGGCGATCCTGCGCGAGCAGGGCTACGGCCGGATCGTCAACACCTCGTCCCCGTCGGGGCTGTTCGGCAACTTCGGGCAGGCCAACTACTCCACCGCCAAGATGGGCCTGGTCGGCCTGACCAAGACCCTCGCGATCGAGGGCAAGAAGTACGACATCAAGGTCAACGCGATCGCCCCGGTGGCCTACACCCGGATGACCGAGGACCTGTTCCCCAAGGAGTTCGTGGACTCCCTGAGCGTGGAGCTGGTCACCCCGCTGGTGGCCTTCCTCGCCCACGACAGCGTCGCCGACTCCGGCCAGACCTTCACCGTCGGCGGCGGCAAGATCGCCAAGGTGTTCGTCGCGGAGGGTGAGGGGTTCGTGAAGAAGGACGGCATCTCGGTCGAGGACGTCCGGGACAACTGGTCGCAGATCTCCGCCGAGTCGCCGTTCCAGGTCTACGCCAACATCGGCGAGCAGACGACGGCCCTCTTCCAGTCGCTCCAGTAGATGGTCCGCTTCGACCGGCGGGACGGGGTGGCCACGCTCACCCTGTCCCGTCCCGAACGGCTCAACGCGATCACCGACGAGGTGGTCGAGGAGCTCCTGGAGATCCTGCACGGGCTGGCCACGGACACTTCGGTGCGGGTGGTCATCCTCACCGGTGAGGGCCGGGCCTTCTGCTCCGGGATGGACATCCAGGCCACGGGGCCCGAGTCCGAGGAGGGCCGGGTCCAGCGGCTCTACCGCGCGCTGCAGCGGGCCGGCGACGTGGTGCTGGCGCTGCGGGAGATCCCGCAGCCGGTCATCGCCGCCCTGCACGGTCCCGTCGTCGGCATGGCGATCTCGCTGGCGCTCGCCTGCGACCTGCGGGTGGCCTCACCGACGGCCAGGCTGGTCTCACCGTTCCTCCGGCTGGGTTTCTCCGCCGGGGACCTGGGACTGTCGTGGCTGCTGCCCAGGCTGGTCGGTACCGCGAAGGCCGCCGAGATCTTCTACCGGGCGCAGTCCCTGACCGCCGCGGAGGCTCTGGACCTGGGCCTGGTCACCATGGTCGTCGAGGACGACCTGGTGGGAGCGGAGGAACTGGCGGGTGAGTTGCTCACCCGATCTCCGTTCGGTCTGCGGCACACTAAGGAACTGCTGAACCTCTCGATGGACGCGCCGGGCCTGCGGGCGCACATGGCGATCGAGAACCGCACGCAGACGATGGCCTTCCTGACCGAGGACCTGATGGAGGGCTTCGCCGCCACGATGGAGAAGCGCGAGCCACATTTTCGAAACAAGTAGGCACCGTTGACGGCCAGGCGGCCGCGCCCGGCCATGCCCGATCTCGGGCTGCCCGGAGCCGGGGCGACGCCGCGCGCCGCCGCCCCGGCCGACGGGACCGAACGTCAGCGGCTCGTTGAGGGCTTCGTGGCGGTGGCGGCAGAACGCGGTTACCCGGAAACGACGATCTTCCAGGTGATCGAAGCCGCAGGGGTAACAAAGAAGTCGTTCTATCACCATTTCGACAGCCTCGAAGAGTGTTTCGTCAGCGCCTACGAGCAAGGCGCGGCCCGGATCGCGGCGTTGATGCTGACGGCCCACGAGGCGCACGAAGACCGTGCCGAGGGCGTGGGAGCCGCGCTCGGTGTGCTGCTGGAGGTGCTGGCCGCAGAGCGGCCGTTCACCCGGCTCGCCTTCGTGGAGGTCAACGCGGCGGGGCCTGCGGTCCGCGCGGTGCGTGCCCGCTGCCTGGCCTCTCTGGTGGAGTTCCTGGGGCGGTACGGGGCGTCGGCGGAGATCCTGGAGGCCTCGGTCGGCGGCGTGTACAGCTCGATCTGGCTGAGGGCGGAGGCCGGGCGGCTGGATTCACTGCCCGCGTTGCTGCCGTCGCTCACGCAGTTCGTCCTGGTTTCGATTAATCGCAAGGAAAATGATGTTACTCAATGACATCGGCAGTTAGGTCAAGGCAGAATACTTTCCGTGAGTGATATCGACGGGATTGACAGCACGGTCGCGACGGCCGCCCGAATGTATGACTACTACCTCGGCGGGAAGGACCATTTCCCGGTGGACCGGGAGGCCGCGGAGGCCGTCCTGCGGGCCGCGCCGGAAGTGCGGCTGCTGGCGGTGGAGAACCGCAGGTTCGTGCAGCGGGCCGTCCGTTATCTCGCCGAGCAGGGCGTGCGACAGTTCCTCGACATCGGGGCCGGGCTGCCGACCCAGGGAAACGTGCACGAGATCGCGCACGAGGAGAACCTCGACGCGCACGTGGTCTATGTCGACAACGACCCGATCGTCCTGTCGCACGCGCGGGCGCTGCTGGCCGAGCACGGCACGACGGCCGTGATCCAGGCCGATCTGCGCGATCCCGCCTCGATCCTGGACAACCGCCAGGTCCGGGAGCTGCTCGACTTCGACCAGCCGATCGCGCTGATGTTCTGTGCCATCCTGCACTTCGTTCCCGACGCCGACCGGCCCGGGGACCTGATCGAGGCATACAAGCGCCTGCTCGCGCCGGGCAGCCATCTGGTGCTGTCGCACGTCACCGGGGACAGCAGGCCACAGCAGTCACAGGGCGCGGCGGACGCCTACAAGAACACCAAGAACCCGGCGACGCTGCGCTCAAAGGAGACCGTCACGGGGTTCTTCGACGGGTTCGAGCTGGTCGAGCCGGGGGTGACCTATGTGCCGGCCTGGCGGCCGGACGAGCCGTCCGCGGTCGACCCCACCCTCGCCTGGATGCTCGGTGGGGTCGGCCGCAGACGCTGAGCCGGTCAGGCGTGGATGTGCAGGTCCACGCCGAGCAGGAT
>JBDSTJ010000601.1:0-9642 GCA_039928335.1 Streptosporangiaceae bacterium
CCACGGCCGACTAGTCAGCCGCGCTGTTCACCCGCGGTCGCCGACGCAAGGCACGCCGTCAGGTCCCGCACGACGGCCGTCCGGCGGTGCAGGCGAGGCAGACGGTTCTGCTGCACCACCTCGACCAGCAGGCCGCCGATACGTGAGAATCCGCGTTCTTGATGTGGTGGGACTTCAGGGCGGCTGGAGTCCGGGGCCGTCGAGGCGTTCGAAAGGGCCTGGACCGTCGTGCGGCTTCGGCGGGGCGCCGAGGTGGCGGACGCGAAGCTCGTCCCTAGCTCGTCGCTGCCGGGCGCCAGTCGAGGCCCCAGTTGCCGACGTAGATGATCGGAAGAGTCTGGATTCCAGTCTCAGTGCGGCTGTAGCGAGCGCGCTGCCCCCGCGCGGCGGTCCCTCGGGTGAGGATTCCCGCGTCGACGAGCCGCACGAGACGGTCGGCGAGGATGTTCGAAGCGATGCCCTCGACCGAACCGGTGAGCAGCCGCCGAAAGTAGCGGCGGTCGCAGAAAGAGCCCTATGAGCCTGTTCACCGGCACCGCCGACTTCTACCGCCAGTTCCGCCCCAGCATCCCCGCCACGGTCGCCGACGTCCTGCACGACGCCGCGCCCTCACCGGCCGACGGCCAGCGCCGGCTTCTGGACGTCGGGACCGGCACCGGCCTGGTCGCCGAGGCCCTACTCGGCCACTTCACCGACATCATCGCCTTCGACAACGACCCCGACATGCTCGCCGCCGCCGAGACCGCCATCCGCGCCCACGTCCTCGACGGGGCACGGCTGGAGCTCGTGCAGTCCACCGCGGAAGACTTCACTCCGCCCGCCGGCTGGCAGGCCGAGCTCGTGACCATCTGCCGGGCCTTCCACTGGCTCGACCAGACCGCCGTCCTCGCCCGCCTCGACGGCCAGGTCAGCCCAGACGGGGTGGTAGCGATCTTCGGCGACAACAGCTTCTGGGTCGCCGGAAGCTCCTGGAAGGAAGCCGTCCGCGACGTCATCAGGACGTTCCTCGGCGAGGAACGCCGCGCCGGAACGGGGACGTTCCAGCACCACAACCGGCCCTACAGCGAGATCATGGAGGAATCCCCGTTCGGCCAGGTCACCGAAGTGCGCGTGCCGGTCCACAGGGTGTGGAACACCGAGAGCATCCTCGGCTACCTCTACTCCACGTCCTTCGCCGCACCCCACCTGTTCGGCGACCGGCTGGGCGAGTTCGAGACCGCGGTCACCGAACGCCTCGCCGACGTCAGCACCGACGACACCTTCCCCGAGGACAACGAGTTCCTCATCCGCCTCGGGAAGCGACCCCAGAAATGATCAACCACCGGTCGTACGGCAAGCTGACCGCCCCGCAGGTCGCAACTGACCTGACCGAGCGAACCGTCCTCTGTCTGCCGTTCGTAGCCGAACCAGAACGGAGACCGCGTGACCAGATAGAGCGGCAGCGTTCCAGCTGGTTGTCCCTCCGGGACAACCTCCACAACGAAGGCATGCTTCTCACGACGTTCGATCTCGACATCACCCCACCGGCTGAGCCAAGCGGAGGAGTCGAAAAGGCAGGTGGCTCTGACACGCTCGGGGACTTCCCCGGCAAGCGTCCATTGCGGGAGAACGGCCATGTCAGGATCATCTGCCGTCCGGGCACCGCCGCAGTAGAGGGTAACTACGCGATCCGGTACCTGAGTGTGATCCTCTGAGGAGAACGACCAGCCACAAGGTGATCCAGCGCCGCTTCGACGGCCTCGCTGCCGGTCAGCAAGGAGGGAGGTGTGAACGAGGGCCTAAAGGGGACGCCAGATCCGCACCGTCTGGTCCAGGCTGCTGGACACGATGCAGGTGACCCCGTCCACCAGGCCGATCGCGAGGGCCCTGACCCCCATCGTGTGCCCCACCAAGGGTTCTCCGGACTGCTTTGCCGTGGCCAGGTCCCAGAATCTGATCGTCTTGTCGTCTGAGCCGGAGACCACGACGTCGCGGTTGTTCACGATGCCGAACTGAACGGCCTGGACGCTCTGGGCATGGCCGCGGAACTCCCATCTGCGCTCCCCGGTGATCACGTCCCAGCCTTTGACGCTCTGGTCGGTGCCGGCGCTGAACACGACCCAGTGACCGTCGTGCATGCCGACCGACAGTGCGTTGATCGCGCCGTCGTGCGCGCTGATCGGCGTACCCACCGGCTCCCTGGTCACCAGGTCGAAGGTCGTGATCTTGCCGAGGGCGTCGCCCACGATGACCACCTGCTGGAACTGGCGTTCGGCCAGGGCCGCCGTGGTCACGAACTGGCCGAAACCGGTGAACGGGTCGCCGATCTGCTTTCCGGCGTCCAGGTTCCAGACCCTGGCTGTCTGGTCGCCGCCGCCCGTGACGGCGATCGGGGTGCCGTCGATATGCCCGGTGACCAGCGCACGGACCGGGCCGCGGTGCCCGGCGAAGCTCGCCCGCCGCTGCATCAGATGGAGATCCCAGAGGTGCACCATGCGGTCGTCACCGACCGAGACCGCGAGCGGGACCGCCTCGGACTGGATGAAGGCGACCGAGCCGATCCAACGCTTGTGCCCGGTCAGCGACGGGCCCAGTTGGCGGCCCGTCGAGGGGTCCCAGACACGGACCGTCTGGTCGTCGCTGCCGGAGATGACCACCGGGTTCCCCTCCACCATGCCGAAGCAGACCGCGCTGATCTTGTCGTTGTGGCCGACCAGCGCCCGGGACGCGCCCGGTGCCAACCGGGTGGTGGCGGGGGTCTGCCCGACGGACGCCCCCGCGCCGCTGTTGGAGGCCTTGGTGCCGCCCCAGTAGGCGCCGCCGAGCGCCAGCGCACCGCCGAACGCCAGCGCCGCACGGCGGGTGACGGCCCGAGCCGGGCCGGGGGGCGGAGAATTGCGATCATGAGTAGCCGGGGCGGCCGCCAACCGCTCACCGAGCATCGTGGTCCCGCCGGCCCCGCCCAACATGGTCAGCAGCAGGGACGTGGCGTCCGGGCGGAGGGCCGGGTCCTTGTGCAGGCACTTCGCCAGGATCGGACGGAGCTGCTCGGGCAGGGGAGCCAGATCCGGCTCCTCATTCATCACCCGGTACATGATCGTCGGAGGGGTACCGGAACCGAACGCGACCGTCCCGGTGGCCGCGAAGTACATCGAGGCCGCCCAAGCGAACATGTCGGCCGACTCACCGCACCGTCCTTCGAACTGTTCGGGGGCGACATAGGCCGGGGTACCGACCACGCCGCTCACCGTGGCGTCCTCCTCCAGGAGCCTGGCCACCCCGAAGTCGACGACCCGCGGGCCATCCGGGCTGAGCAGCACGTTGGTCGGCTTGAGGTCGCGGTGGACGATCCCCGCCTGGTGGATGGCCGACAACGCGGTGAGCGTCCCGACCATCAGACGCTCCATCTGCGCGGTGCTGCGCGGCCCCTCGCGGTCGACCGTCCGCTGCAGGGACTCGCCCTCGACGTACTCGCTGACGATGTAGGGGCCGTCATCGTCGACCCCGGTGTCGATCACCTGGGCGGTGCAGAACCCGGCCACCCGCCGCGCGGCCTCCGCCTCGCGCAGGAACCGGGCCCTGACCTTCTCGTCCTGGTTCAGATCCGTGTGCAGACGCTTGAGCGCCACCGTCCTGCCGTCCGGATGGCGCGCCTTGTAGACCAGGCCCTGGCCGCCCCTGCCCAGATAACCGAGCAGCTGATACGGGCCGATTCGATCAGGACCTTCGTCACGAAGGCTTCCCATGTTCATCACCGATCCCACGAAGAATCTGGCGCTCAACCTACCCGACCGCATCCCTGCCCAAATCGCCCCCTCCCGGGGGCCGCGTCGGATGGGAGCGGCCGGACCTCAGGAGGGTGGAGCGAGTAATGTGGCTTCCGGCATTCGTCCGCGTATCAGCAGTTCCGTTCGGTGCGCTTCAGGCGGCCGCTGGCAGGACGAGGCTCTGGACAGAGAGAGACAGCGTGCCCACCTTGTTCCTCGATCTCTCGCCGGACGCCCATGGCCTGCGCCGACGGATCAACACCGTGTTCCAGCGCGAAGGCTGGGTCATCAGCCCCGAACCGGAGGCCGCCGACCTGGTGCTGATCGATTCAGCGAAGGCCGACGACCCGGCGATCGATGCGCTCAGGACCCTGCCGGTGGGCATCATCGTGCTCGCGTGGGGAGCCGACGATCCCGTCTTCGCCGGGAGGGTCCTCTGGCGGGCCGACGGAGTGGTGGATCGGGACGACACGGAGGAGGACTGGCTGAGGGCTGCGCATGAAGTGCGCGCGGGCGCCGGCTGGATCTCGCCTCAACTCGTTCCCCGCTATCGCGCCCAGTTGAACGCCTCGGCCATGCGGGCCCGTACTGATCACGACACCTGGCAGCGGGTGCTGACCAATGCCGAGTACGACATCGCACGGCTGGTCGTACTCGGACACTCGAATGCAGAGATCGCCAAGGAGCGCTGGGTCGGCGAGGGGACGATCAAGCAGCACCTCACCAGTGTCTACAAGAAACTGGGGATACGCGGGCGGTCGAGCTTGATCTCCCTCGGTTACAAGAAAAGGCGATTCCCAGACGAATGACGGCGCTCCGGGCTGCGCAAAGGAATGTGCGCCGCCAGGAACAGGGTGCCGAACACCTGGACCGTACCGTCGGAATAGAAGGCCCATTTCTGCGCGTCGAAGACACGACCATATTCCCATCGAATGACATCGACTGCTGGACGAACGTGCAGATTCGAGTCGGACCATCACACGACGAACCCGCACTAAGGTCCTGGGTAATACTGGACCTTGGTAGGGTGTTGCCGCTTAACGACGACTTGCTACAATCAAACGCAATCAACAAATAAATGAATGCCTATCACGAGAGCGAATGAATTGAACCATCAGCAGAATCCCGCCTTGCCCAGGAAACGCAGACTGGGTCTGGCGACCGCGGCGATCTCCCTCGTGGCAGGCTTGACCGCCGTCCTGCCCACCACGCCGGCCCAGGCATTGTTCAACGACTTCGGAAACGCCGCGAAATGGCAGACGTCCTTTACGGACAACTTCAGCACCGGCACGGTACCCGACCCGAACAACTGGACCCGACGCCTCGGTAATGACAAAAACGGAGGCGATGGCGACTGGAACATAGGGACTCAGGAACGTCAGTTCTACACCGGCACCAAGCCGAGCAATAACCCGGATATCACGCTCGCTTACACGGGAGCCGACTCCGACAACACCCAGATCATCAACGACGCCGGGGCGAACGACGGCAAGGCTCTGGAGATCGCCACCAAGCGGAACACCGATAACCGGTTCCAATGCGCGTACACACCTGGCCATGACGAGCCGGTAGCGGGAACCTGCGCCTTTACCTCGGCATTCATCCGCACCAAGAAGGTCGACTACGCACCTTTCGGCCGCCTGGAGACCAGGGTGAAGCTCCCCGCCGGCGCGGGGCTGCTTCCCTCGTTCTGGGCGCAGGGCAAGGGACCATGGCCCGACAGCCAGGAGATCGACGTCTTCGAATCCGAAGACGCCCCCGGCTCGACCTGCACCACCGTCTGCAGCAGCCTGCACGGCCCGAACCGCCAGCACAAGGACTCCACCGGAGTCGGTGACTGGTCCTCGGCTCTGGACTCCAACAACCAGAACGCCTATCCCACCTTCGGAGCCAACCCGCAGTTCAACGATATCAACTCGATCTCGACGCTCTCGTCGGGATACCACAAGATCGCCGCCGACTGGTACCCCGACCGCATGGAGTTCTCGGTCGACGACCGCGTCTACAACATCATCCGCAAGTCTGAGATGGCCGAAGGTTCCTGGGTCTTCGACCAGCCCTTCTACGCCCAGCTGAACATCGCGGTGAAGAAGTACGGCGGCGAGATCCCTCCCCTCGCGCCAGGCCCGTGGAAGATGAATGTCGACTACGTCAAGATCTTTACGCCGGTCAGCGCCAACCCCCATCAGCAACTGGCCCAGGTCGGCTACCTCCAGAGCCCGGGTGTGGCGGGCGGCCCCGCCAAGTGCACGGACGCGGTCTGGGGTGCCAGCGACCCCGGCACCAAGCTTCAGCTGCTCTCCTGCAAGGGTGCGTTCGGCGATCAGAACCTCGGCCTGAAGAGCACCAACTCCCCGGCCCAGTACTGGTCCGTCCAGCCTGACGGCACGATCCGCTCCAACATGAACCTCGACGTGTGCGTGGCCAACCCGACCGGCACCGAGGTGAGTCTCCAGGCGTGCAACGGCTCCGCCTCCCAGAAGTGGACGCCCGACCAGCAGGGACGGCTGGGGGCCACATCCGGCAATTGCCTGTCCACCCAGGGCAAGAGCAGGAACGACAACACGCTGCTCGTGACCGATACCTGCGACGGAAGCAATGCCGAGAAGTGGTCGCTGCCGATGCAGCCGGCAGCCGAGTGGCCGCTGCACAACTACGCGGGCACCGCGGTGTTCGACTCGACCGGCGGCCAGAAGAACGCCGCCTGCACCAGCACCTGGATCAAGGAATGGGACCAGCGCGGTTGGTCGGCCAAGTTCAACGGAGCCGGCCAGGCCTGCACCGCCCCCGCTAGCGTGCTCGACAGCTCCAAGAGCTTCACCGTCAGTGCGTGGGCTCGGCTGCCCCAGACGGTCGCCGGAGGCAACTACGGAGTCCTGAGTCAGGACGGCACCCAGGCCAGCGCCTTCTACCTCGGATATGACGGCGCCATCAAGCGCTGGTACTTCAAGATGCCGAACACCGATTCGGCCAGCCCGTCGGCCTTTCCCTCCGCCAAGTCGACAGCGGACGGCGTCAACGGCGCCTGGGCCCATCTGGTGGGCGTGTACTCCGCGGAGACCGGTTCGATCAGCCTGTACCTGAACGGCCAGCTCCAGCAGACCACCCCGGTCACCCCGCCGTGGAAGGCCACGGGCTCCCTGGCCATCGGCCGGGCCAAGTGGGCGGGAACCGCGGGCGACTTCTTCCCGGACCTGATCAGCGATGTCCGGGTCTGGAGCAGCGCGCTCGCGGCACCGTCCGTCAAGGGCCTCTATGACCTCGACGTCTTCAAGGTCAACATCCCTCTGCCCGAGCACAAGATCCAACAGTAGCGACCGCGGAAAGGGCGTGCGGATCTCCCCGCGCGCCCTTTCCCCGCCCCGGAAGAGGACCCGATGAGACTCCCCCAAAGCCTGCTGGCGGGAGCCGCCACAGCGGCTTTCCTGCTCTCCCTCGGCACCTCTGCATCGGCCGCCGACCCCGTCCGGGTCTGCGGGTATCCCGATGGGCGGTACCCGAATATCACCGTTGATTCCGGGAACTACCAGGCCCATCTGAACGAGTGGAACGACGCCGCCTACCAGGCGGGGCAGAACCTGTGCATCGCTGCTACCGGTGGCTCCGGCTTCGGGGTGGAGGCCAGCACGCTCAATTCCCCGAACGGGCAGCCGGCCGCCTACCCGAACATCGGCGTCCATCCAGACAAGCAGGCACAGGCCGGGTTCCCCGCGCGGGTGGACACGCTCGGCGACACCACCAGCAGTTGGAGCACGGTGGCTGGTACCGGGACGTACAACTCCTCCTACGACATCTGGTATGCCGACAACGCCGCCGACTGCAGCAACTACACGACCAGCTACGAGCTCATGGTGTGGCTGAACAGGCCGGGAGGCCCGCAGCCGATCGGAGGTGCGGGCCAGGTCCAGGCGACGGTCGGCGGCACGGCCTACACCGCCAGCCTCCATCAGCCCGACGGCAACGTGACGCAGAAGGTCATCAGCTACATCAGGAACACCCCGACGACGTCGGTCTACCGGTTGAACCTGCGCGAGTTCACCCAGGACGCGGTCATGCGCGGTTACGCTCCGGCCAACGGCTACCTGTGCAAGGTGGAAGCCGGGTTCGAGATCTGGAGGGACGGCAACGGCCTCAAGACGACCTCGTTCTCCTATTCTCCCAAAGTCGGCTTGCCCACCGGCCATCTGGCATCCGGGCTCCACAACCGGTGCCTCAGCTGGAAGCCGGGCGCCAGCCCCTCGGCGGTCACCGCGGCCTGTTCGGTCAGCGCCGACCAGAACTGGGCGGTCGCCAACGATGGCTCCATTCACATCGCGGGCAAGTGCCTCGACAACAGCGCCAGCCACACCAACAACGGCAACCCGGTCAAGCTCTATGACTGCAACGGCTCAGCCGCACAGAAGTGGCGTCCCGATGCCAACCGCAGCCTGGTGAACCTCGCGGCGCCGGGCAAATGCCTGGACATTCCCAGCGGTGGCCTGGACGACGTTCAGCTGCAGATCTGGACCTGCAACGGCACTGCCTCTCAGCAGTGGTCCGTGCCGCAGAACGGGGCGGGCACCTCGACCGGTGTGACCAGCAAGCCGGGCGGCCTGTGCCTGGCCAACCAGAACGATCAGAAGGCCGTCATCGCCACCTGTGGTGACGCGGGCACCCAGACCTGGAACCTCGGCGCCGACGGCACCGAGCGGATCCAGATCAATGGCAGGTGCCTGGGCACCGCGGGCGTGGGGAACGGCTCCCTGGCCACCGTCGGCGCGTGCGACGGCTCCCCGGCCCAGCGCTGGATCGCCCAGCCGGGCGGTTGGATCTCGAATCCGGCCTCCGGACGCTGTCTGGACGACCCGGCCCAGAGCATGACCCCGGGTACCCAGGTCCAGATCTACGACTGCAACGGCTCAGACGCACAGGTCTGGTGGTCGGCCCTGACCTGAACCGACACGCTCAGGGTCGGGGCACGGTCGCGAACGGGGAGAGCGTGAACCAGGTGGGGACGGCCCTGCGGGTGTGCTCGGGGGCCTGGACCTGGACCGAGCCCGTACGGAGGGCCTCGGTCCAGGTCCGGTCGCCGCGCCAGATCTCGATCAGGCCGCGGAGGCTGCCGAACACCGTGGCCGTGACCTCGAAGCCGGGGTCGGTGTCGCAGAGGTCGGCCTCGGTCGACGTGATGACCAGCCACCAGTCGCGGGCCCGGACGGGGACGTCGGAGAAGGTGAACCGGACGACCGTCCGGCCCTGCGGGATCGTGTCGCGGTCGAGGTTGCGGCGCATGTCCCAGAGGAGGAGTTTGGGATCGAGGTCCCGGTCACCCAGTTCGCCGATCCAGCGCACCCCCCAGATGGCCAGCGCCTCGACGACCGGGCGGAGCTCGTGGCCCGCCGAGGTCAGGACATAACGGACTTCGGTACCGCTTGTTCGCCGCTCCACGATCCCGGCGCGGACCAACTGGCTGAGGCGCTTGGACAGCAGCGTCGGGGACATGCGCGGGACGCCCCGGCGCAGGTCGTTGAAATGTTCGGTTCCAGACACCAGCTCACGCACGATGAGCAGCGTCCAGCGTTCGTCCAAAAGCTCCATCGCCTTGGCGACCGGACAGAACTGGTAATACGAGGACCCCATCCCCTCAGGCTAAACTCCCGCGCCCGGCCAGTACAGATCGTGTACTGGCCGGGCCGCCTGACCCGCTCCTACTGTCGGCCGCATGGAAACAACTGACGCGGCCCTGAAAGCCAAGCATGCGGCGATGTGGGCACTGGGCGACTACCCGGCGGTGGCAGCCGAGATCATCCCCGAACTGGGCCCGGTCCTGGTCCAGGCCTGCCGGGTCGGCCCCGGCCAGCGGGTCCTGGACGTCGCCGCCGGGTCGGGCAACGCCGCGATCGCCGCGGCCCTGGCC
>JBDSTJ010000602.1:0-7495 GCA_039928335.1 Streptosporangiaceae bacterium
GAGGTCGGGACATGCGTCTCGAAGGCGAAGTCATCCGGGTTGATGTCGACCTCGGCCGGGCCGGGGTCGAGCGGCCACGCCCCGACGGGCTGCCCGTCGGCCGGGCCCGCGAAGAGCACCCACCAGCCGTTCTTGCCGTTCTCACACCGGTAACGCCCGGGGACGAAGTCGATCCCCACGAAGAACGTGCCGGTGCCCGGGATGACTGAGGTCTCGGTCACCTGGCCCCCTTGCCACTGCTTGCACCCATCTGTACCCGGGGCGCGGTGCCTCAACACGGCCGGATCAGCCCTTTCGGATCAGGCTGCTCGGATCAGGAACAGCGTGTACGCCGCGAGCGTCGTGTTGTCGATGATCAGGCCGTCCCGGATCATCTCCTCGAATCTTCCACGCGGTGTCCAGCGCTGTTCCATGCCCTGTTCGGTGTGCTCCCGGGCCAGCGGCCCCCGGGTGAGCCCGGCGGCCACGAAGACGTCGCACTCCTGGCTGGTCAGCCCCGGTGCGAGCGCGATCCTGCCGATCTTCGCCAGGGACCCGGCCCGCAGCCCGGTCTCCTCCGCCAGCTCCGCCCTGGCCAGATCCTCGCCCGGCTCGCCGCCGGCCGGCCAGGTGCCCTGCGGGAACTCCCACGACCGCCGCCCGATCGGGTAGCGGAACTGCTCGACCAGGTGGAACCCGTCGTCCTCGACCGGGATCACGCAGGCCGCGACCGGCTTGTCGACCACGCTGTACAGCCCGGGGGACCCGTCGGGGAGCCGGATCCGGTCCTCCCGGAGGCTCATCCACTGGTTCTCGTACACGACCTGCGAGGAAACCTGAATCATCCGTCATCCCCTAATCTCGAACCATGATCTCTCGTCCTCCCATCGTCCACGATGACCCGGAAGGGGAGGCGCCCTGGGCTCTCCAGCTGGCGATTCGTGCCGAGAAGGCCGCTCCGCCGACGCATGAGGCCGTCTGTGAGGCCACCGCCACCGCAGTCGTCCTGCTGCTGGCCTCCGGCGAATGGGCCGAGGAGGTCCGGCGCTGGGAGGACGGCCGGATCCGCAAGCTCACCCGCCGGGCCAGGGGTGCGCGCTGGGAGGCGCTCCAGTCCCTGCCCGGCCTGACCGTCGAACACCAGGGCGCGCAGGTCCGGGCGTTCCCGCCGGGCCCGGTCGACGCGGCCCCGCCGGAGATCGCGAAACTGCAGGTGGCCGGCACCGATCTGGAGCACGGCGAGACCAGGGTCCCCGATCGCCCGTACGCCGTGCTGGTCCTCAACCCCGATGCCGCGATGAGCACCGGCAAGGCCGCGGCTCAGTCGGGTCACGCCGCGCACCTGCTCTTCCGCGGGCTCCGGCCGGTGGACCGGGAGGCCTGGCTGGCGGCCGGAGCGCCGGTGCATCTCCTCCGGGCGGCGCCGTGGTCCGAGGCGGTCGCCAGGGCCGATGTGACCGTCCGGGACGCCGGGTTCACCGAGGTCGAGCCCGGCACGATGACGGCCGCCGCCTGGCTTGTGGCCTAGCGGGCCGGGTCCACGACGATCTTGGCATGCTCGCCCGGGGAGCCGAGGTCGGTGAAGGCCTGGGCGAGGCCGTCCAGGCCGACGGTCCCGGTGATGATGGAGCGGGCGTCGATCCGGCCCTCGGCGATGTCCAGCAGTGTGGCCTGGTACTGGGCGGGGCTCGCACCGAAGGTGCCCCTGAGGGTGAGCTCCTTGCTCACCGCGACCCCCGGCATGATCACGTCGTCGGACATGCAGACACCGACGACCATCACGGTCGACCCGGCGGGCGCGCCCTCGATGACCTGCTGGAGCATGCCGGGGACACCGACGCACTCGAACACGACGGCCTGCCGGACGGGCATCCCGAGGATCTCGTGGGTGAGGTGCTCGACCGTGGTGACCGGCATGCCGAGATCGGCCCAGCGGCTGTAGGGGGAGGCCACCGCCGGGTCGATGACCTCGTCCGCGCCGAGCGCCTCGGCCAGGGCACGGCGGCGCGGTGAGAAGTCGACGGCCCAGACCGGACCGTGGCCGCCTGCCTTGAGCGCGGCGACCACGCCCAGGCCGATCGGGCCCAGCCCGAGTACGACCGCGATGGCGTCGGGCGCCATGGCGGCCTTCTCGACGGCGCGGCGCGCCACCGAGAAGGGCTCGGTGATGGCCGCGACGAACGGGTCGAGACCGTTGGGGATCTCCATGATGAAGGCCTCGGTGAGGACCATCAGCTCACCGTAGCCGCCGGGGAACATGGGGGCGTAGCCGATGATGCCCGCCCCGGCCGGCCCGAGGCCGATCGGCGGGCCGCACACCTTCGTGCCGACCGGCAGGGTCTGCTGGGTGTGCGGGCCGTAGGCGAGGATCTCCCCGGCGAACTCGTGCCCGAAGACCAGGCCGTCGCGCGGGTCGTAGGGGGTGCCGCCGGACCGGCGGGTGGTGTCCATGAACGAGTCGGGGTCCGACAGCGCGTGCAGGTCGGAACCGCAGATGCCGCACGCGAGCGTCCGGACGAGGACCTGCCCGTCCAGCGGGATCGGATCGGCCACGTCGGTCACGACGAGGGACTGGTCACGGGTCAGTGCAGCGCGCATCGGTAGGGCCTCCTGTGGGGTGGTCACAGAACCGAACCACGTTGGGGGACCGAACGGAAGAGCTTCGGACGCTCTACTGCGGCGGGACTCTTTGCCATCTGCTCAGTGCGTTGAGCGCGATTTCCTGAGTGCGGGACAGGCCAGGGGCCGACAGCCCCGCCGGGCCGGCCACGGGGGCGACGGACCGCTGGGCCGCGTTCTCCTTGGCCCCGAGGGCGTAGGTGAGGAACAGGAGCAGGCCGAACGCCAGCGCGTAGAGGGCGTGCTCGGCGAGGCCGCCGAGGTTGGCCTTCCACACGTCGAGCAGGCAGAAGACCGAGAAGCCGCCGAACCAGCCGAGCAGGCCGGGAAGGAACCAGACATAGTGCCGGCGTACCAGCCCGACGACGGTGATGAGCAGCAGGATCGCCTGCACGGCCTTCAGCACGGCCAGCACGATCATGGCCTTGTCCGCCGGGACGTACCGGGCGAGCTCCATCTTGCGGTCGCTCGAACTGAGCACGCCGGTGAGGATGCTCGTCAGGCCGAACACGACCAGGAACACGCCGACCGGATAGTGCATCCGGTGCCAGAGGGCCGGGCGCTGAGGCTGCTGGTGCGGGGGCTGCTGGTGCTGCAGTGGCGGCAGAGACTGATGCGGAGGCTGCTGGACCTGCTGGACCTGCTGGACCTGCTGGACCTGCTGGTAAACCGGCTGCGGCTGCGGCTGCGGCTGCGGGATCGGCATGCCGAGCAGCGGGGTCCCGGTCGGCCCGCCGTGCGGCTCCGGCGAGGGCGAGTACGGCGGGGGAGGTCCGGGCTGTGCCGCACCCGGCGGTGGAACGTGTGGCTCCCGCGACATGATCTGCTCGCCTCTCTGCTTTGGTTAATGCGCAACCTATCCCGAATTGGGGACGTCGGCCGAGTCGGCATAGTCCGAACGGGGGGTCGGCGGACTAGAAGCGGCGATGTCGCTTGCAGTGATCACCCGGGCACGTCATCGTTGTCTTCTGTCAGGCCACGCGATGTCTGCGAAAGAGAGCAACACTCATGCCTGACAACACGGGAACGACGGCGATCCAGACGCGGATCGACTATCTGGAGCGGCTCGGCGACGAACTCGTCGGGCGGGGCCTGCGGGTGCGGCTCGCCGTGCCTCTCGGCACGGCACCCAGCCTGCACGTGATGAACCCGAACGCCTCGGCTCTGACGGAGAACATCCTGGCTGAGTACGGCCCGGACGGCTGGTGGTACTGGTGGTCGTGGGCGGAGCGGATCGCTGCCGCCGACGACATCGGCGTGGCGGCGAACCGTGTCGCGCAGGTGCTCGCCGCCACTGTGTGAAAAGTGCGAGGAGTGTCAGGTGGTGGCCCTGGGCTCTCGGGGAAGGCCCAGGGTGCGCTCGGCGATGATGTTGCGCTGGATCTCGCTGGAACCCGCGTAGATCGTGTCGGCCCGGCTGAACAGGCCGATGCGCTGCAGGTCGCTGAGGTCGTAGGGCTCCGCGTCGGCGAGCAGCCCGGCCGGTCCGGCCGCGTCGAGGGCGAGCTCGCCCAGCCTGCGGTGCCACTCCGACCAGTACAGCTTGGCCACGGCCACCTCGGGTCCGGGCTCGCCGGCCCCGAGCGACTTCATGGTGCGCAGCGCGTTGAGCCGCATGATCTCCAGCTCGATCCAGGACTGGGCGATCCGGTCGCGCAGCGCGGTCGCGGTACCGTGCCGTTTGGCCGTCTCGATGACCGACTCGAGCTCCCGGCTGAAGCCGATCTGCTGTCCG
Source organism: Streptosporangiaceae bacterium (assembly GCA_039928335.1). Taxonomy (GTDB): domain Bacteria; phylum Actinomycetota; class Actinomycetes; order Streptosporangiales; family Streptosporangiaceae; genus Actinocorallia. Next base: position 4,334 of record JBDSTJ010000602.1, read on the forward strand.
AGCGTGGACGCGCCGCGTTCGTAGCCCAGGGTCGCCATCGCGACCCGCCAGCCGTCGCCGGGCGCGCCGAGGATGTTCTCCCGGGCGGTGCGGGCCCCGTCGAAGAAGACCTCGTTGAACTCGCTGGTACCGGTCGGCTGGATGATCGGCCGGACCTCGATGCCGGGCTGGTCCATCGGGACCAGCAGGTAGGACAGGCCCTTGTGCCGCTGTGAGCCGGGCTCGGTGCGGGCGACCACGAAACACCAGTCGGACACGTGCGCGAGGGAGGTCCAGACCTTCTGCCCGTGCAGCACCCACTCCTCGCCGTCGACGACGGCCCTGGTCTGCACGTTGGCCAGGTCCGAGCCGGCGTCGGGCTCGGAGTAGCCCTGGCACCACAGTTCCTCGCCGCGCTGGATCGGCGGCAGGAACCGGCGTTTCTGCGCCTCGGTGCCGAAGTCGATCAGGGTCGGGCCGATCAGGCCCTCACCGATGTGGCCCATCCGGTGCGGGGCGTCGGCGCGCGCGTACTCCTCGAAGAACACGACCTGTTCTTCGAGGGTGGCGTTGCGCCCGCCGAACTCCACCGGCCAGCCCAGGCAGGTCCAGCCGGCCTTGCCGAGGTGCCTTTCCCAGGCCAGCCGCTGTTGGTGTCCCTCGTGCTCGCGGCCTGGTCCGCCCAGGCCGCGAGCGTCGGCGAACTCGCCGGTGAGGTTGTCCTCGAGCCAGGTCCGCACCTCGTCGCGGAACGACTCAGCCATCGAAGCGTCCGTACCGGCCCTGGTAGAACACGAGCGGCTCGCCCTCATCGTGGATGTCCAGGGTGTGCACCCGGGCCACGATGATCACGTGGTCGCCGGCCAGGTGCTCGGCCTCGACCGAGCACTCGAGCCAGGCCAGCGCACCGGTGAGGACCGGGGTGCCCGCGGGGGAGTGGCTCCAGTCGACGCCGGCGAACTTGTCGCCGCCCTTGACCGCGAGCTGCTTGCAGACCGAGGTCTGCGGCCCGCTCAGCATGTTGATGCAGATCCGCTCGGCCGAGCGCAGCAGCGGCCAGGTGGAGCTGGTGTGGGCGACGCAGAACGCGACCAGGGCCGGCTCCAGGGAGACCGAGGTGAAGGAGTTGGCGGCCATGCCGGTGGGCTTGCCGGTCGCCGGGTCGATCGCGGTGATCGCGACCACGCCGGTGGCGAAGTGCCCGAGCACGGAACGGAACCGCGAGCCGTCCAGCTCGCTGACAGGTGCGGCGGTCATGTGGTGTCGCTTCTCCTGGGATCCAGTGGCGGCGCGGTGGTCCGATCGGTTCGACGCATACGCGGTATCGACCATGACCCGCATCCCTTCCGTGTCTGCCGGCAATTTAGCCAAGCGCTTGCTTGTTAGATTAGCCCGGCGATCCGCACACCGTCAACCAGCTGTCTACCCAAGCGCTTGCTCGGTTATAGTGTTGCAGGTCAGGCCATGACGAAGGGAACAAATAGGGTGAGCTTCAGCGACCAGACAGCCATCGCGGGCGTCGGGTACACCCCGTTCAGCAAGAATTCGGGGGTCTCCACGCTCACGCTCGCGGTCGACGCGATCCAGGCCGCGCTGGCCGACGCCGGGCTGACCGTCGCCGACGTCGACGCCATCGCCACCCACCGGGTCGGCGACTCGACCCCGCCCTGGGTGGTCGCGCCCGCGCTCGGCGTCCCCGAGGTGACCTGGTACCTCGACCAGTTCGGCGGCGGAAGTGTCTCGCACTCGGTCGTCGGCCAGGCCGCGATGGCCGTGGCCAGCGGAATCGCCGAGACCGTCGTCGTCTACCGAGCGATCAACGCCCGCTCGGAGTTCCGGATGGGCGGCACCGGCCGCGGCCCCGCCCCGATCTTCGACGCCCAGTACCAGGCCCCTTACGGCTACTTCGCGCCGCCGCAGCAGTTCGCGATGTACGCCCGCGCCCACATGAACCAGTACGGCACCACGCACGAGCAGCTCGGCTCGGTCGCGGTCGCCCAGCGCGCCTACGCCGAGCGGAACCCGCGGGCGCTCAAGCGCGACCCGATGACCCTGCAGGACTATCTGGACTCGCGCTGGATCGCCGAGCCGTTCCGGCTGCTGGACTGCTGCCTGGAGACCGACGGAGCCTGCGCGATCGTCATCACCAGTGCAGACCGTGCCCGTGACCTGCGGCAGAAGCCCGTCCTGATCTCAGGTGCGGCCTGGGGCGGCGGTGACAGCTTCTTCTCCGGCGTCCCCACCGACTTCACCGTGACCGAGGCCGCGCGGCTGGCTCCGAGGCTTTACGAGATGGCCGGGATCAAGCCATCCGACATTGACGTCGCTGAGATCTATGACTGTTTCACTTACTCGGTGATCGTGCAGCTCGAGGACTACGGCTTCTGCGCCAAGGGGGAGGGCGGACCGTTCGCCGCCTCCGGCGAGGCCCTGCCGTTCAACACCCATGGCGGCTTCCTGTCCGAGGGTTACGTGCACGGCATCAACCACGTCGCCGAAGCGGTCTCGCAGCTGCGCGGCACGGCGGGCGACCGTCAGGTGGACGGCGCCTCGGTGGCGCTGTCCACGGCACAGCCCGGTTATGTCCTGGCCGGCACCTCGGCCCTGATCCTGCGGAGCCAACCATGAGACTTGAGGCGGATCGGGACAGTTCCCCCTGGTGGGATGGGGTGGACCGGGGCGAGGTTCTGCTGCAGCAGTGCACCGGCTGCGGCGTCAAGCGGTTCCCCGCACGGACGGTCTGCAACCGGTGCCAGGCCCGGACGTCCGACTGGGTCCCGGCCCTCGGCACCGGCCGGGTCTACAGCTGGATCGTCAACCACCAGAAGTTCATGCCGGGTGTCGAGGTGCCCTACGCGGTGCTCTGCGTGCGCCTGGACGAGGGTGAGGACATCCTGATGTACGGCAATCTCGTCGAGGGCGACGCCACCCAGATCACCCCGGGCATGCGGGTCGAGGCCACGATCGTCGGCGGCCTCCTCCAGTGGCGTCCCCGGTCCCGCTGACCGCAACCGGCCAACGGGGGTGGAGTTCGCGGCGACCGTTCAGATCTGTACGCCGTGAACGCCCTGCGCGCCGACAGTCCTTCCTCACTCCCGCCAGGGGCGTGGAGGACTGCCGGGGTCGGCGGTCGGTGCGAAGCCGGATCCGGTCGGCGTGCGCACTGTCCTGCAGGAGAGGGTC
>JBDSTJ010000603.1:0-2649 GCA_039928335.1 Streptosporangiaceae bacterium
GGGACGACCGCCGACAGCACCTCGGGATCGTTCGCCTTCTTGACGAGGTCGCCGATGAGCACGTCGAGGCGGGTGTCGGAGGTCAGGCCGGAGACCAGGAGCGAGCGCAGCGAGAACTGGTGCGCCCGGTTGGCGACGAATCCGGCCCGGTGCGCGGCGTCCTGGACGGAGTCGTTGAACAGCAGGGTCTTCTTCTGCCCGGCCGGCAGGTGGTTGCCGGTGAACAGCTGGGTGACGGCCACCGAGGCGATCGCGGCGAGGCTGTGGCCGACGAACCTGATGCCCTGGTCGACATCGCAGACGGGGCAGCGGTCGTCCTCGGCGGCCCGGTCGGTGAGGAGGTCGACCCAGACCGGCACGGTGTCGCGGACGTCGGCGGCGCCGACCGGTTTGAGGGTGCAGTCGCCCTCGTCGAGCAGGAGCACGTTGGCTCCGGTGCCGGGCGCCCGGCCGCGGGCAGCCTTCAGCTCATCGTCGGTCGCCCTGATCAGCGCCCTGACCCGCTTGGGGGCCGTGAACTTGGCCCGGTAGATCTGGTCGCTCTGGGATTTTAGCTCGTGCGGGTCCTTGGCCGGGGAGAACGCCGCCCAGCCCGACCGCCCGCAGTTGCGGCAGGAGACCGCCGGCAGCCAGGCCCGGCCGGACGACCCGGCCTCCTGGTCGGGGTCCCGGTCCCAGCGGAACGCCGGTTCCTTCGACACCTCGCGCAGCAGGCGCTGGACGGCCCTGACCCACAGGTGGGTCTCGACGTTGACGAACGGCCTGCCTGCGGCGTCCCGCGCGAGGGAGAGCAGGGCCACGAATCGGGCCAGTGCGGTGGCGGCCTCCTCGGGCAGGGTCGGCAGGGCCCGCCCCCAGTTGAAGGCGCCTTGGCGCGGCACCCATTCGAGGATCTCGGGTGCCGTCTTGGGCTTGCCGTCGAGGATGTTGATGACAGCGCGGGTCAGCACATGCTGTTGGAGCACGTCGCCCAGGGCGATCGGGTCGAGGTCCATCCGCCCGGTGACCGCCTGGGCGATCAGTGCCATCGCGTCGGGGAACCGTTCGGGGTCGGGCAGCGCCGCGAGTTCCCTGGGGCTGGGCATCGGCAGGTCGTAGTCGACCTCCTCGATGAACTCCTCGATCCGCAGCCGGTCCTCGCCCACCACCGAGTCCGCGCCGAAGGGGGTGCCGAAGACGTGCTCGGCGACCTCGAGGATGTCGGCTCCGCCTTCCGCCACGCCGCCCTGGCCGAGGGTCGCCGACGTCGCGACCGGGCAGATGTCGCCGAGCGGGCGTCCGGGACGGGAGTTCCCGGTGGCCGAGGCCAGCCGCCGCAGCAGCATCGCGACGTCGGTGCCCTGTGCGCCGTCGTAGGTGTGGAACTCGTCGACCACGACGAAGGCGAGGTCGGAGCCCTCCCACAGCGCCAGGTCCTCGGAGCGTTGGAGGAGCAGGTCGAGCATCTTGTAGTTGGTGATCAGCAGGTCGGGGCGTGACCGCCGGATCTCGCCCCGGTCGGTCATCACGTGGGCGTACCCGGTCTCGGAGATGTCGCCGATGTAGAGGCCCGCGGTGACGCCGTGCAGGCGCGCGTCGGCCAGGTGGTCGTTGATCCGGCCGGCCTGGTCGCTGGCGAGCGCGTTCATCGGATAGAGCAGGACGGCCTTGACGCCGGGACGGGCCTGGAGACGGGTCCGGCGGCAGTGGTCGAGGATCGGGATCAGGAACGACTCGGTCTTGCCCGAGCCTGTTCCTGTCGTGATCAGCGTGGGCTCGGCCGGGCCGGTCAGGGTGCTCAGCCGGGCGAAGGACTCGGCCTGGTGCCGGAACGGCACGAAGCCCTGCGGCCACCAGCCGAGGCCCGCCTGCCACGCCGTGTCGGTCTCGGTGCGGAACGGTGTGCGGATCCGCAGGTAGGGACCGCGGAAGACGCCCCGCTCGGGATCGGACAGAAAGGACTCGAGGCCGCTTCTGACGTTCTCCTCGGACAGCCCGAAGGTGGTGGTCAGATAGTGCGTCAGATTACGCTGCAGCTCCTCGGCCGCCAAGCTCGGACGCACCGTCTACCGCCCTCTACTTTGTCCCGGATTGCCCATTGGACTCATCCTGCCCCAGGAACGAGAATCCCAGGCACGGTACAGCAGAACGTGATGAAACGATAACGCACCGGCCTGTCGTTCGGCCGGGGCGAGCGGCAGCGCCCGCTCGATACGTTCGTGCCCCGCCTCCTCGACCGCCGTGCCTTGGATATCGGCGCGGCCCGCAGTCCCTGTCCTCTGAGCGAAGTCAGCGCCGAACCGGCTACTCAGGGCGAACCTGACCTCGTCGTTCAGCAGGGTCGTCAGGGCGAGGTCCCGGCGATGCCCGAGCACCCGGTCGAGGGCGGCCCTGGCGGCGTCACTGCCGAGTTCACCGACGGGTACCTCCAGGCCTGAGGAGGACCTGAGGGTGGTGAAGTCCTCCGTCATCCCGCCGTCATGGGAGAGGTTCGCGGCGTTCTCCACCGCGAAGGGAGACCCCGCGACGGGAACGAAAGACGCGATCGTGGCGGTGTGGATGTTCGTCTCGGCACGCACGTACTCTGCGGTGTCCTCCTCGGCTCGTCTCGGCACGCCCGGGTAGCCGAAGAGCGTGTACACATAGACGTGGATTCCGGCCGCAGCGCAC
>JBDSTJ010000604.1:0-8998 GCA_039928335.1 Streptosporangiaceae bacterium
TCCAGGATCGAGTGCAGGTCCTTGTCGGCGAACCGGCCGGTGAGCGCGGCGGTTCCGAGCGCCCGGTCGACCTGGGCGATGGAGTAGAGCTTGGAGAGCGCGACGGCCTCGGCCATCTTGGCCTTCACTCGCCGGGTCCCGGCGGCCGCGGCCTCCACCAGCCAGGACGAGGCCCCGGGCCCGATCATCAAGAACGCCGCTTCGTCGGCTGTGGTGGCCTTGGGGGTCCGGTCTCCTTCCTTGTTCTCGCGCGGCGGGTAGTGGGACTGGTCGATGACCGGTGTTCCGGCGGTGCCGCGCTCGTGGCGGGCGACCTCGGTCGCGGTCCCGTCCGCGCCGACGGCAGTCACGACGACTTCGTCGCCGAGGAACCGCGCCCAGACCCGGGTGTCGATCAGGGTGTGTGGAACCGAGTAGCGGACCGCTTCCACCGAGATGGTGGAGTCCCAGTTCACCCGCCGGGTCGTGCCGAACACGACGGTGAACGGCTGGCGCGGCAGCGGATGCAGCCGTTCGCGTTCTCTGGCCAGCAGGTCGACCGGACGGCGTTTGGTCTCCCGATGGACTCGGGAGTTGACCTCTTCGCAGAAGCTGCGGCAGGCGGGCGCACGTCGTTTCGGCAAGATCAATAAGGTTCTTTGTGATCTTGTTCTGTCTGTTCCGTTTGGGTTCTGGGGGCGTTCTGCGGACGGTGCCTCCCGCTCGATCGCGGGGGCGGGCGGCCGGGTGTGAACCTACCTCGCATGAGGGTAGGTCCCGGATGGATCACTTAAGACGTCAGGAGAACCGTGGGATGACCGCTTCAGCGCAGATCGGCGTCACCGGCCTCGCGGTGATGGGCCGCAACCTCGCCCGTAACTTCCGGTGCCTGTCAAACCAGCTGATTGCGCCACGAGGCGCTGAAGTCCGTGTGGAGGTGAAAGACCTGCACCGTTGTCCTGTCGCAGCAGGATATCGAAGCTGAGGGCAGCCAGATCCGGGTGATGCCGGGGAGGGCGGGAGCAGCTCTGACAAACCCGGGGTGCGTCAGCACTGCCAGATGATGTAGGCCCGGGGAGCGATGGTGAAGAGGAGTACGAGAGGAACCGGCGTCGTTAAGTCCTTCAATTTTGACACCGGCCCGAAACCTGGTGGATCTGGGCCGGGCGCAGTGCGTCCCCTCCGCACTCAGATAGTGCGGAACCGGGAACTTTCCGTAGGGATTTCAACCTTCACGCGGAGAGGCCACGAAGAAAGTCTGCGGCGTATTCGTGGCGATGCTGCTGGGACAGAGTCGGGCTCCTCCTCCACCGAACGGATTTCAGTGAACGTGGGAACCATCTGGATTGGTTCCCGGGAGGCGGGCAGCCAGTCCGTCGGCCGGGATAGGCGCATCGACCGCCGAATGATCTGGATGGGGCGGAGCCGCCGTAGTACTCCGAGGCTGGGAAAGCCAGTCACATGGGGAAGGGCGGCAGCGGTTTCGAGAAGGACTGGAGGTTGCAATGACGCAAGATGCGCCACCGAACGGCGGCGCTATCGACCGCGATCCGGAAGGTTCGTGGTCGAGAGTAGCGTGGATGCAGACCAAGCTTCATTGTTGGGCGGCGGCTGATCCTGGCCGCAGGTTCGATGACCTGTTCAATCTCGTTCATGACCCGGCGACGCTCAAAGTGGCGTTCGATCGGGTTGCGGGCAATAAAGGTGCAGAAACCGCTGGAGTGGACGGCGTGACCGTCCGGACTGTGGAAGAGAGCATCGGGCTGTCCGTATTTCTGGATGACCTCCGGACTGCGTTGAAAGACGGCGAGTTCCGTCCTCTGCCGGTAAGGGAACGTAAGATCCCGAAACCGGGTGGGTCCGGGAAATTGCGGCGGCTCGGGATTCCCGTGATCGCCGATAGGGTCGTCCAGGCAGCGCTCAAGCTGGTGCTGGAGCCGATATTCGAGGCCGACTTTGAGCCGGTCTCCTATGGGTTCCGCCCCAAACGGCGAGCACATGACGCAATTTCTGAGATCCACCTGTTCGGCACAAAGAGCTACAGGTGGGTGCTCGACGCGGATATTCAAGCGTGTTTCGACGAGATCGGCCACACCGCCTTGATGGACCGAGTCCGAGCACGAATCAAGGACAAACGCGTCTTGTCGTTGGTAAAAGCGTTCCTGAAGTCCGGGATCCTCACGGAGCTTGGAGAGAAGCAGGAAACGCATACCGGCACGCCACAGGGCGGCATTCTTTCCCCATTGTTGGCTAACGTGGCCCTGTCCGTACTCGATGAGTACTTTCACGCGCCATGGAAGCCGGATGGGGTGATGTCGACTAACAGAATGCGCGAGAAACGACGCGCAAAGAAACTGCCGAATTGGAGGATCGTTCGCTACGCGGATGACTTTGTCATCTTGGTGAACGGTGCAGAAGAGGATGTAGTCGGCTTGCGAGGAGAGGTCGCGCAAGTGCTGGCACCGATGGGGTTGCGGCTGTCTCCGGCCAAAACCCGGATCGTGCACATGAGTGAAGGGTTCGACTTTCTTGGGTTCCGTATCCAATGGCGCCGAAAGAAGGGTACGAATAATTGGCACGTGTACACGTTCATCGCTAACAGGCCGGTTAGATCGGTCAAGGTGAAGATCCGTGCACTGACACACAGGTTGTCACAGGTGAGTTTGGAATACGTGCTTGATCGGCTCAATATGATTATGCACGGATGGGCCAACTACTTCCGGCACGCCATCGCGAAGAACGTGTTCAGCATGCTGGACAACTTCACGTGGTGGCGGCTGATACGCATGATGATGCATCGGTTCCGCTGGAGGTGGAAGGACGTCCGTCGAATCTTCGTCAACCCGGAAGGGCACTGGCTACAGATCACGGCGGGCAAGGTCGAGCGACGCCCGATTGCGACGATACCGGTCACCCGGTACCGATATCGAGGCAGCAAGATTCCCCATCCATTCTCGCCTATCGAACGCGCTTGACAACAGGGACCGTGGAGAGCCCGTTGCGTTGAGAGGCGCACGGCGGGTTCGGCGAGAGGTTCGGGGAGACGGGCCGGGAGCAATCCCGGAACCGCGCCCCGGGCCTACTCAGCCACACGTCAGGCTGCGTTGCTCTGTGCCGGTGACTCCGTCTCAATCTTGGCTTCGGGTTTGTTGATCCAGGCCCGTTCGGGCAGTGCGGGCGGGCTGGGCTGGCGGCGGAACCGGTGCGGGTTGACGGCGTAGGCGGCGGCCAGGACCCGGGCGCGTTCGGCCCGGATCTGGGTGGCGGTGCCGAGGTGGACCGAAGCGGGCGTGTGCAGCCCGATCCCGGAATGCCGGTGTTCATGGTTGTAGTAGGTGAAGAAGTCCGTGCAGAAAGCACGGGCGTCCTGCAACGACCCGAACCGTCCGGGAAACGCTGGGCAGTACTTCAGGGTTTTGAAGTTCGCTTCCGAGTACGGATTATCGTTGGACACCTTCGGCCGGGAATGCGACTGGTCGATTCTCAGATCGGCGAGGAGCCCGGTGACGTTCTTCGACGTCATCGGGGTGCCCCGGTCGGAATGAATCGTGTTGGGGAACGATCCGCCGTTGAACCGGAAGCAGTTCTTGATGAACTTGCGGGCGAGCCTGCCGTTCTCGGTCGGCCAGATTTCCCAGTGCACGACATACCGTGAGTAGATGTCGAGCATCACGAACAGACAATAGGTGACGCCCTTGACCGGACCCTTCAGTTTCGTGACGTCCCACGACCACACCTGGTCGGGGCCGGTCGCGACCAGTTCGGGTTTGACCTTGGCCGGGTGGGTGGCCTGACGGCGTCGATCCCCGGTCAGGCCCTCGGCCCTCAGTAGCCGATACATCGTGGAGATGCTGCACAGATAGGTGCCCTCGTCCAGCATCGTCGCCCATGCCTGCGCCGGGGCCTTGTCCATGAACCGCCGTGAGTTGAGCGTCTCGATCACCTCGTGTGCTTCTTCTGCCGAGAGTTTCGCGGGATGGTCGGCGCGTGGTCGGGTCGGTCCTTCAGCTCTCGGTTTCGGATGGCGGGCGCGGTGCACCGTCGACCGCGACTTTCCCAAAAGGTCACAGGCGAATTTGGTGTTCGTCATCGGCTCGACCTCAGCGAAGGCCGCGTCGATTACTTCTCGGGCTTCTTCTCGGAATCCGCTCTCTCGGAGAGCATCTCCAAGAGAGCGTGAGCTTTTCCCACGACTTCGAGCACAGCTTTCGTGGTCTCGAGTTCTTTCGCGAGCTTGTCCTTCTCCGCCCGCACCTTCTCCAACTCGACCTCAGCCGCCGACCTCGACGGCTTACGGACCTTCGGCGTCAGCGCCTGCAAAGCACCGCCCTTGCGAGCCTTGCGCCATTCAGTGATATGCGAGGACAGCAGATTCTCCCGCCGCAACAACGCGCCCGGCTCACCCGGCCCACCATCCCGCAGCAAGACCTCGTACTCCTCCAAGATCCGCAGCTTGTACTCCGCGGTGAACGTCCGGCGCTTCGGCCGGCCACCAGCGGGCTTCTTCGAACTGCTCACCACAACATCATCTCCCGACCCGGCATCCAGGTCGGTCAAGCTCAATGTCACGTCAGAAAGATCCCGTTCTCGCCCTACTTTGAACACTCAAGGTCTGTTTGTCCTCGTGTGTCACGCCAGTCTGACAGGGAGGGTTCGCCCGCAACGGATACACCGTCGCGGTCCACAACCGGACCGCAGCCAAGACACACGCCCTGGTGGAGGAGTTCGGTCAGGAGGGGACCTTCGTCTCCGCCGAGACCGCACAGGAGTTCCTCGACGCCCTGGAACGACCCCGCAGGGTAATGATCATGGTGAAGGCGGGTGATCCGACCGATGCCGTGATCGAGGAGTTCGCCGCTCTCCTCGAACCCGGCGACATGATCATCGACGGTGGCAACGCCCACTTCGCCGACACCCGCCGCCGCGAGAAGGCTCTGCGCGAGCGGGGCATCCACTTCGTCGGGACCGGGGTGTCCGGCGGTGAGGAGGGCGCGCTGAACGGGCCGTCGATCATGCCGGGTGGCTCGGCCGAGTCCTGGGAGTCGCTCGGCCCGATGTTCGAGAAGGTCGCGGCCAAGGCCCCGGACGGCACGCCCTGTGTGGCGCATATCGGCGCAGACGGCGCGGGCCACTTCGTGAAGATGGTCCACAACGGCATCGAGTACGCCGACATGCAGCTGATCGGGGAGGCCTACCAGCTGCTGCGCGACGTCGGCGGCTACGAGCCGGCCGAGATTGCCGAGGTGTTCCGGACCTGGAACACCGGCCGCCTCGACTCCTACCTCATCGAGATCACCGCTGAGGTGCTCTCGCACGTCGACGAAGCGACCGGCAAACCGTTCGTCGACGTCGTCCAGGACCGGGCCGAGCAGAAGGGAACCGGTCGCTGGACCGTCCAGATCGCCCTCGACCTGGGTGTCCCGGTGTCGGGGATCGCCGAGGCAGTCTTCGCCCGCTCGCTGTCGGGCCACGCCGAACTGCGCGAGGCCTCGGCGGATCTGCCGGGCCCAACCCCGGCCAAGCTGGACCGTGAGCGGGCCAGGACCTTCGCCGACCAGGTCGAGCAGGCGCTGTACGCCTCCAAGATCGTCTCCTACACCCAGGGGTTCCACGAGATCGCGGCCGGGGCGGCGGAGTACGACTGGGACATCGACCAGGGCCAGGTGGCCTCGATCTGGCGGGCCGGATGCATCATCCGCGCTGCCTTCCTCGACCGGATCCGCGCCGCCTACGACGCCGACGCCGGGCTGCCGAGCCTGCTGTCGGACCCCGGCTTCACCAAGGAGATCGGCGACGCCCAGGACGACTGGCGTGAGGTCATCGCCACGGCGGTCCTCCAGGGCGTTCCGACCCCCGGTTTCTCGGCCGCACTCGCCTACTACGATGCGCTGCGCGCCGACCGGCTACCCGCCGCGCTCACCCAGGGCCAGCGGGACTTCTTCGGCGCCCACACCTACCGCCGCACCGACCGCGAGGGCTCCTTTCACACCCTCTGGGGCGGCGACCGCTCCGAGAACGAGGCCTGAGGGAGTGGCCCGGGAGCGATCCCGGGCCGTTCGGCCTGTTCCGTCAGCCGGGCAGATCTCAGCTGGGCGCCCGACGGCCTGCGGTGGCGCAGGGCACACAGGTCCTCGCCGTCGGGCGGGCGCTGAGCCGTGCCGGTGGTATCGGTCCCGCGCAGCGCTCGCAGATCCAGTAGTCGCCGTTGCGCAGCCGGTCGGCGGCCAGGTCGAGGGCTTCGAGGTCGGCGCGGATACGGAGGAGGGAGTCGCCGAGCCTGGCGCGTTCGAACGCGATCGTGGCGCCTTCGGGGTCGTGTTCGTCGTCGGCGTTGCTCATGTCCGAGGCCGCGACGAGTTCGTCCCACTGGCGCGTCAGCGCATCGATCAGCCGCAGGCTCCCGGCCCTGGCCTCCTCGAGCCGCTCGGCCGCGGCGGACTGCTCATGACTGTCCACACCATCCTCAACCCTCCTGCCGCGTGTCCGTGTTCCCGCGAAGGGATTTTCATGATGCCTTCTCTGGGCACGAAAGGCCGGCCGGAGAAGGCGCCGGATTCGGGGACACAGTGGACCAGCAGGACGGCTGATTCGGCGACCGAGCCTGCCGGCGGCCAAGCGGACCGCGCTCACCGAGACGCTGCGGGCGTGGCTGGAGAGCTGGAGCACCACGGCGGACGTGGGACGGCGGTTGCACGTCCATCCACCGGCGGTCCGCTACCGGCTGCATAGTCCCCTGGAAGGCGCGCCAGGAGACCCTTCTTCGCGGAGGGACGGTGGGGGCGTCGGCGGCCGAGCGGCGGCGGCGATGGCTCACCGACACTCTCCGGGCCTGGTTGTGCGTCCGTGGCCCGGCCAGCCGGATGAGCGAGGACCTGGGCGTGCACGTGCAGACCATTCGCTACCGGATGCGTGTGCTGGAAGAGATCCTCCAGGAGGAACTCACCGATCCCGACAACCGCTTCGCCACCGAGACCGTGTTGCACGCGCTGTGGCTGTGCAGCCGTTCCGGCCCGGGACTGGGATCAGAACAGGCCCGGCGCAGAATCAGCCTTTGTTCACTTTGGATTTCTTGTTGGAGTTCTTCTTCATCTTGCCCTTCTTGTTTCCTGTGGTCTTGGAATGTTCCTGACCACCGGGGGCGGGAGATGGTCGCTGCGTGGCCGTGCGGTTGGCGCCGTACCCGGCCCGGCTCGACGAGGGCAGGGTCGTGGTGGTCGTGACGGTGGGCCCTGGAGTCGTGATGATCTGCGGCGGCTGCGTCGAGGTGTCGGTTCCGGAGTCGAGGAGGCTTCCCAGGGTGACCGAGGCCGTCAGGGCTCCGAGAATCACGGCGGCCACGGCGAGACGGGAAGGGTGCTGCGTGGGCGGATCTTGCAGGGGCTCGGCCGTCGGCGGCAGTTCGGACGGCGTCCAAAGCTCGGTGATGGCGTGAGGTGCCGTGGCTTCCCGGTGGCCTCCCAGCAGGTCGTGCAGGATCTCCGAGGCTTTCGGGCGTTGCACGGGGTCTTTCGCGAGGGCGGCATCGACCAGTTCGCGCAGCGGCGGACTGAAGTCCGCCAGGTCCGGGCTCAGGCTGAGTATGCGTTCGGAGATATGAGCTGAGTCGGACCCCGGCCCGAAGGGATGACGGCCGGTCCCCGCGTATGCGACCAGCAGCCCCCAGCAGAAGATGTCGGAGGCGAACGTCGCCCTGCCACCCGTTAGCCTCTCCGGCGCGACCCACCCGGGGCTACCCATGACCATGCCGGTACGGGTGAGGGCCTCGGCGATCTCAGGCTGCTGGGCGATTCCGAAATCGATGATCCGCGGTCCCTGCTCGGCGAGGAGGATATTGGCCGGTTTGATGTCACGGTGCGCGATACCGGCGGCATGGATCTGCGCGAGCGCATCGGCCACGCCCATGGCCACCGCGAGCAGCAGTGTCTCTGACAGCGGCCCATCGCGCTGGACGGCCTCGGCGAGGGACGGGCCGGGGATGTAGTCGGTCACGAGGTAGGGAAAATCCTGTGCGCTGCCGTCGTGGACCACACGGGCGGTATACCCGCAGTCCAGATTCCGGGCCAGCTGTGCTTCGGCGGTGAACCGGGCCCTGGCCTCAGGCTCCGTCAGATCAGCGGCCCGCATCGTCTTGACCGCCACGTAGGAGCCCGGGCTCCCCGCCAGGTACACCACCCCCATGCCGCCTACGCCCAAGCGTCCCCGCAACCGGTAGCCGCCGATCAGTTTCGGGTCTTCCAACTCCAGGGGCAGCACACCGTCGGCCACGAATCCTCGACTCCTTGTCTCCACACGATGGACTGCTCTACCGTGCCCCGCTAGACCACCCCGAATCGTCCACCGAGCGCCCTGAGCGCCGCAGGCGAACAGCTGCGGGCCCCGAGCTCTGGGAGGTGTACGCTCCACCGACGCAGAGGACATCGGAACAGCCGGCCATGCGTTTCAGGCGGCGGATCGAGGGCAGCGGGCGGGAGGTACTGACCTGCCCGGGGAGCTGGCGGAGGAGTCCGCCGCAGGCGATGACGAGGGTTCCCTGCAGGACGACACCGAAAACTGGAAGAGGGCACACCGATGACCGTTTCATCGTTCACTCCGGAGCCGGCGAAGCCCGAGAGCGTACCTGCCGGGACCCGCGAGGACCTCGGTGGTACCGCCGCCACCCCGCCCGGCGCAGCCGAGGGAAAGACCCGCGGCGATGAGATCACCGCGCGGATCGGGTCCTCTGCGCGGGCGGGTCTGGCCAGGGTGAAGGTCGGGGCTGCACAAGCCAAGCAGGCCGTCCAGAATCCTGAGAATGCCGGCAGGGTCAAGGGCGGTGGTGGTGCCGCGGCGGGTACCACCGCACTGGCGATGGTGTTGTGGGCAGTACGGCGTCGTCGTCACCGCCCGAAGAACCTGTGGCAGAAGCCCGCGGCCACGAAGGGCCGCAAGGGCGGTGCCGTGGTCCTGCTCGGAAGCATCGCCGGTATGGGTGTGGCCTACCGGGTGCTCGGTCCGGACAAGTAAGCCCCTTCGAGCCGGG
>JBDSTJ010000605.1:0-5922 GCA_039928335.1 Streptosporangiaceae bacterium
ATCTTCCTCGTCGCTTATGTCCTGCTGGCCACCGAGAAGATCCACCGCACCAAGGTCGCGCTCGGCGGCGCGGCGCTGATGCTGTTGCTGCGGATCACCGACGGGCACGTGGCGTTCTTCTCCGAGCACTCCGGGATCGACTGGAACGTCATCTTCCTGCTGTTCGGCATGATGATCATCGTGTCGGTGCTGCGGCAGACCGGGCTGTTCGAGTACGTCGCGATCTGGGCCGCCAAACGGGCCCGGGGCAAGCCCTACCGGCTGATGGTGATGCTCTGCGTGATCACCGCGGTGGCCTCCGCGCTGCTCGACAACGTCACCACGGTCCTGCTGATCGCGCCGGTGACGTTCCTGGTGTGCGAGCGGCTCGCGTTGAAGACCGCCCCCTACCTGATCGCCGAGGTGATGGCGTCCAACATCGGCGGCACCGCGACCCTGGTCGGCGACCCGCCCAACATCATCATCGCCTCCCGGGCGGGACTGTCGTTCAACGACTTCCTGGTCAACCTCGCCCCGCTGGTCATCGTCCTGATGATCGTGTTCTGCCTGCTCTGCCGGTGGCTGTTCCGCGACGCCTTCACCTACGACCCCGACCTCGCCGCCGACGTGATGGCCCTGGAGGAGAAGGAGGCCATCACCGACCACCGGCTCCTGGCCCAGAGCCTCGCCGTCCTCGGACTCGTCCTGGCCGCGTTCGTCCTCCACCCGGTCCTGCACTACGAACCCTCCGTCGTCGCCCTGCTGGGCGCGGGAATCCTGATCGCGACCACCCCG
Organism: Streptosporangiaceae bacterium; assembly: GCA_039928335.1. Lineage (GTDB taxonomy): Bacteria > Actinomycetota > Actinomycetes > Streptosporangiales > Streptosporangiaceae > Actinocorallia. The sequence goes on from JBDSTJ010000605.1 coordinate 775, forward strand.
GTGACCACCGAAGAGGCGCTCCATGAGGTCGAATGGCCCACCCTCGTGTTCTTCGCGGGCCTGTTCGTCATGGTCGGCGGCCTGGTCGAGACCGGCGTCATCGGCACCATCTCCCGCGCCGCGGCCGACCTCACCGACGGCAGGCTCGGCTTCGCGACGATGCTGCTGCTCGGGGCCTCGGCGGTGCTGTCGGCGATCGTCGACAACATCCCCTACGTCGCGACCATGAGCCCGATCGTGTCCGATCTGACCCGCAACGCCGGCCCGGACGGCCACGTCCTGTGGTGGGCGCTGGCGCTGGGCGCTGACCTCGGCGGCAACGCCACCGCGATCGGCGCCTCCGCGAACGTGGTCGTCCTGGGCATCGCCGCCCGTAACGGTCAGCCCATCAGCTTCTGGGAGTTCACCAAGTACGGGCTGGTCGTCACCCTTGTCACGGTGTCGCTCTCCGTGCCCTACCTCTGGCTGCGCTATCTGTGACTCTCGCCTTCATCTGGCGCTTCCTGAGACCAGGAGCCAGAGATCGGGTCCCAGCCGTTTCAGCTGATCGCGGCGGGTCTGGTAGTCGGGCGGGTCTGGTAGTCGGGCATGGCCCGCTGGACCCGGCACCAGAAGCGTTCGCTGTGATCGGGCACGTGCAGGTGTGCGAGTTGGTGTCACCAACACGTAGTCGATGAGGTCGGGCGGCAGCTGCAGGGTCGCCCAGTGGATGTTGAGCTGGCCCTGGAGTGAGCACGATCCCCAGCGATAGCCCAGGGGAAGGACCCGCAACGTTTCGGGAACCGGCTCCATTCGTGCGGCCCATGGCCGGAGCCGGCTCGGCAGCCAGCTCCCACCACGTCGTGTGTACCAGGCGATCAGAGCCGAGGACGGATCACTCAGCGTGTCCTGACGTAGCTCCAACCGTCCTCGCAGCAACCGGACGTCGGCGGGGCGGTCTCGACGACCAGCAAGCGGTGGCTGCGGCCCGGATAGGGGAACCCTCTCCGGTGACGTACTCACGCGGAAGTCTGCCCGGACCCATGCTGCATGAGCTACGTTGCCGCAGTTGGCCGACAACGGAACCGGGACCTTGATCTTCGCGGCGGGAATGTACGCCTCGTACGTCGTCCACGTCGAGTCCTTGTAGTAGCCGGACGGAAGACCCGCAGCCGCTACACCGGCGGACTTTGCGGTGATCTGCTGTGCAGGCAGGTCGGCCAGCGCGGCGATCTGGACTGCGTCGATGCTCGGCGGGGTGATCTCCACGTCGCTGACCAGAACGTCGGCGGCGGGCTCCTCAGCGTCGATGGTCTGCTGCCCTGTGTTGCCGTTGGACTCTGTGGCCGAGGGCGTTCCGGGAGGCTCGTCCTCACCCGGGCCGGTTTCGTCGGCTGGCGGGTCGGACGGCAGGTCGCCGAGCGGCGGGGCGCTGGGATCATCGGCCGGCTCGGCAGCCGGCTGATCTGCTGCCCCGGTGGCGACGGTGAGCGTAGCGGATTGACCAAGGCTAGTGGTCACCGAAGCCTGCGATTTGGGCAATTCGACGACAGCCGCGCCCGCCGTAACGACATGTGCGTCCTGGCTGTCGGGAGTATCGCCGTTCACGGTCGATACGGTCCCCGGCATGGCCCAGTTGACGTCGGTACCCTCGTCCGTGGTCACGACGACCAACGGTGTCGTCCCTGACTCAGCCTCGGGCGCAGTTCCGATGATTGTGCTGATTGGTTGAACCTGGCCGACCGAAGTCACTGCGGACAGGACCAGACTACGGAACTGGGGTGTGACGATGGGCACATCGGTAGACGCCGCCGTACCTCGCCACATCAACGTCTCCTCCGCATCGCTCACCAGGAGATACTCTGTGGCCGCAGCCACAGGCTTCCAATGCCACTTGAGCTGACCGCCGGAGATCTCCGCGGTGACCTTGGGATCAGGGTCTGCGAACTAGGAAAGACGTCGACCGACACAGTGGCCGGAACGGTCCCGCGGTTGTGCAGGATCACATTCCCGTCCGACCCCAGCCGTGCCGTGGTGAAACCGCTGGTGCGCACGTTCGGTCTGTAGGCCACCACCGGCAGCGCCGGTTCCGTTGACCCCGAGGGAGCGGCAGTCACGGAGCCCGCGGCGCTGTTGGCCAAGACGCTCAGGTTCATGCCGAAGGTAGCGAAGCCGGAGGATGGCAGTCCGCCCAGACCACGCGGGGACAGTGTGTAATCCGCAACCGCTGCATCACCACGTCTGTCTTGAGCCGCGCTGGCTCGAGCGCCTTGACAGTTGCGCCCTGCTTGCGGGCCTTGGTGAAGTATCCGTCAACACCGACGGTGATCTCGGCGCGCATGACGAGTGTCGGGTTCGGTCTCGGCCTTGTGGATCTGGCGGACATTGGTGCCGAACTTGTCGATGAAGGTGGCTTCCAACGTGCGGACGTTGGACTTGGCAGCGACGAGCTGGGCGCGCAGGCGTTTTAGTACCACGGGATCAACCTCCTCGGCCCGCAGTGGTCTAGAGACGGTCGGTCTCCGGAAAGCGTGGTTCGAGCATGGGGACGAGGAACCGCCGGGCGACCGAGGCCAGGTGCCTGTCGTCGTCGAGGTCGATGAGGGCGCTGGGGATGGCGAGGAAGGAGGCCGAGATCCGCACCATCATCTCGGCCACGAAGTCGGTGTCCAGGTCGCTCGCCACCGTGCCCGCGTGCTGCTCCTGGCGGAGCTGGCCCGCGACGAACTGCCGGACGGTGGCGAGGGTCTGCCCCCCGTCGTTGATCATGGAGGTGACGAGAAAGTCCGGTTCTGTGGCCATCAGGCCGCCGATGAGCGGGTTGCTCCGGATGGCGCGCAGTGAGCTCACGAACCCCAGGACCACCCGGTCGGCGGCGGTCTCGGCCTGCCCGATGTCGATGAGGAACTGGTCGAAGTACCGGCGAAACTCCCGGCGTATCACCTGTTCGACCAGCGCGTCCTTGGTGACGAACCGGCGGTAGACCGTGATCCGTGACAGGCCCGCCCGCCGGGCGACGTCCTCCATGGTGGAGCGCTGGATACCCAGCAGGCAGAACTGCTCGTAGGCCGCGTCGAGAACGCGCGCGCGGGACTCGTCCACCTCGTCGACCCGCCCGACGGCGTCGATGTAGGCGCGTTCCAGCAGCGACTCCGCACCTGGAGCCGCCGTCAGCACGGGGCGGGTGGATTCCATCGGCTCCTCCTGTGGCGACCGGGGGTTCGGCCTCAATCGTCAACAACTCCTCAGGATAGGCCTTGTGACCGTCGACACGTTGTGTTCTCATAGGGCCACCACCGATGAAACGCAGAAGCGACATGTGTTTCACTATATCAGTGGTTGGACTCGAGGAGGAGTGAGGCATGCGTTCCCGCGAGGGTGGAGTTGGTGTCGCCGTAGGTCAGCACCCAGTCCGGGCATGCCTGGGCGAGGATCGGATCGAGCCCGGCCAGCATCCTGGAGGTCTGCGCCGCGTGACCGGCCGAGCCGACTCGCAGGTTCACGTCCGGCAGCGGGATGGCGAGCTCATCCAGGAAGGACCGGGACAGCAGTGGGTCATAGTGCTGGCCGGTGTGCACGATCATGTGCTCGTCGCCGCGGCGGGCCAACTGCCACGCGATCGGCGCCAGCTTGACCAGTTGCGGACGCGCACCCACCACGCTGAGCACTTTCACTACCGATTGCCCCCCGTCACACCCAGTCGTTCATCCCGGGACGCCGACTGGCCGAAGCCCCGAACCTACACCACTGTGTGTAGTCAGATTGGTACGTTGTGTTCGTGCTTTTGGCGACGGGCACCTCCGCCGACCATCCCAGCTCCCGACACGATGGCGATTTCGGAGGTTTTCCCTGGTGCGGCACATGACGGCATGCCTGCGCTCCCGGCTGCCGGGAGTGAGCCCGGCGGCGATCGGCGGCACCCTGGCCACGCGACTGCTGGCCACGGCCATGAGCTTCGCGGCGGCCGTGATCGCCGCGCGCGGTCTCAGCGTGCACGACCGGGCGACGCTCGCGATCATGGTCTCGGTTCCGGCCGTGCTGAGCATCCTGACGGTCTTCGGCCTGGACAACGCCAACGCCCGGTTCGCCGGGATCTCGCACACGGCCTTCCGGCAGATCTTCCGGTGGAGCATCGGGTACTCCCTGGTCGCGGGCTCCGCACTGGCCGGGCTCTGGCTGCTGCTCGGTCGGGTCTGGCCGGTCGTCCTGCTCGGCATGCCGCTCCGGCTCGCGCTGCTCGCCGCCGTCCTGTGCCCGGTGACCCTGCTGACCACGCTGCTCGGTACGGCCGAGATCGGCCGTGGCCGGGTCACGACCTACAACGTGACGACCGCGGTCCCCGCGGCGAGCTACCTGTCCGGAGTCTGCGGCATGATGATCGCCGGATCGGTGACCGTCACCGGATGCTTCCTGGCGGCGCTGGCGGGCCAGTTGGCCTCGGCCGGCGCCCTGCTGGTCGCGGCCTCCGACCGAGTCCACGCCGATGGGGAACGGGTGCCGGCCCGGAGGTTCGGCAGCTTCGCCATCAGGGCCTACCTCCCCAACCTCATTCATTTCGGGATGCTGCGCCTCGACATCCCGGTGATCCAGTTGCTGGCGGGGAGCACGGCCGTCGCCATGTACGCGGTGGCGCTTCCCGTGGCCGAGGGGCTGTTCCTCCTGCCGACCGCGGTCGCCCTGGTGATCTTTCCCCGGGTGACGGCGGGAGCCGTCGACGCGCGGGCGGCGGCCCGGATCGCCTGGACCGTCCTGGCCGCCGTCGCCGCCGCCGCCGTCGCGGCGGCGACGCTGGCACCCGTCCTGTTCCCTGTGATCTACGGGCAGCCCTATGCCGATGCGGTGCACGTGATCTGGGCGAAGCTCCCCGGCCTCGTGCTGTTCAGCGCGGGCCGCCCGCTCCAGGCGTACCTGGCGGGCGTGGACCTGCTCCGGCCGATCGTCATCGCGACCGTGGCCGGCGCCGTCGTGACCATCGCGCTGCTCATGACCCTGGTCCCCCGCTACGGCGCGGTCGGCGCCGGCGCCGCCGACTCGGCCGGATACCTGGTGTTCGCGGCGCTGCTCAGCCGCAGCATCCGGCAGGGCAGGAGCGTGAGGGAGGCATGGTCGGTCCTGGCCGGCCGACCGGGCGTGGCCAGAGCAGCCCTGGCGGTGGCGGCTCCGGCAGCC
>JBDSTJ010000606.1:0-5102 GCA_039928335.1 Streptosporangiaceae bacterium
GAAGGCCGCGACCAAGGCGCCCGCGAAGAAGGCGACGGCGAAGAAGGCTGCCGCGACCAAGGCCGTCGCCCCGGCCGTGGGTCCCGACGGCAAGAAGATCCTGCCCGACGTCCCTGACGCGCAGTTCGAGAAGGACGTCAAGACCGACCCCTCCATCGAGGAGGACGAGAAGAAGGCCTCCTTCGTCGTCTCGGCCGCCGACGCGGCCCGCATGTCCGCGGAGGACCTCGAGGACTTCGAGTGGATCGCCGAGGACGGCCGCCGTGCCAAGAACCACCTGCTCGAGGCCAACCTGCGCCTGGTGGTGTCGCTGGCCAAGCGCTACACCGGCCGCGGCATGCTGTTCCTGGACCTCATCCAGGAGGGCAACCTCGGGCTGATCCGCGCGGTCGAGAAGTTCGACTACACCAAGGGCTACAAGTTCTCCACCTACGCCACCTGGTGGATCCGGCAGGCGATCACCCGGGCCATGGCCGACCAGGCCAGGACCATCCGCATCCCGGTCCACATGGTCGAAGTGATCAACAAGCTGGCCCGCGTCCAGCGCCAGATGCTCCAGGATCTGGGCCGCGAGCCCACCCCGGAGGAGCTGGCCAAGGAACTCGACATGACCCCGGAGAAGGTCGTCGAGGTGCAGAAGTACGGCCGTGAGCCGATCTCCCTGCACACCCCGCTGGGCGAGGACGGCGACAGCGAGTTCGGCGACCTGATCGAGGACTCCGAGGCGATCGTCCCGGCCGACGCGGTCAGCTTCACGCTCCTCCAGGAGCAACTGCACTCCGTGCTCGACACGCTGTCCGAGCGCGAGGCCGGTGTGGTCTCGATGCGGTTCGGCCTCACCGACGGACAGCCCAAGACCCTGGACGAGATCGGCAAGGTCTACGGGGTCACCCGGGAGCGGATCCGCCAGATCGAGTCCAAGACGATGTCCAAGCTGCGGCACCCGTCGCGGTCCCAGGTCCTGCGGGACTACCTGGACTAGAACGCGGTGATCGCAGGGCCCGAACTGAATCCGGTTCGGGCCCTGCGGCGTTCTCCGTGCGCGACTTGTCACCCTGAGGTGGACTTTCGTCCTTGCAGGCCTGCGGTGGGTAGCCGCTTAACACGATGTTTACGGGGAAGTATCGGGCCACCATGCACGGATCCCTAGTGTCGTCAGCTATGGGAGTGATGGAGGTTGACCGGGTGCATCTACAGCCGGGGGCTCAGCGTCCCCGGGCCGCACGCGTGATCAGTGGGCGACCCTGGCAGGACCTGGTTCTGGACCAGGCCTGCGACGCCGTCCGCGAACGTTATCTGAGAGTCGCGGTCTCCGCCCTGGCGCAGACCCGAACCGATCCCGAGCTACGCTCACTTCGAGTCGAGGCACTGGCCCGCGCGGCGGCGGGCTGGAGCAAGGGCATCGAGGCGCTGCTGGCCCAGGATCCCCACAACCCCGACCTGCACCTGTGGCTGGGCCGGACCCGCGTCGAGGAAGCCTGGCGGATCAGGCCCGAAGCACGGTCGCGCTCCGTCCAGGCAAGCGGATACCAGGCCTTCACCAAGGCGCTCAACTCCGCGCGCACCCCGCTGAACACCGCCGCGGAGCTGTTCCCCGACGATCCGGTGCCGTGGGAGTCCATGCTCTGGCTCGCCCTCGGCCTCGATGCCGAGATCGAGGACAAGGACAACCTCTGGCGCAAGGTCGTCGAACGCTGTCCCACGCTCTTCGGCGGGCACGTCGCCCGCGTGATCACCCTGTCCCCGCAGTGGGGCGGGGTGGCGGAGGAGATGTTCGACTTCGCCCGGGTCGCGATGAGCATGTCGTCGCGGGACGACCCCCGTGCCGCACTGATCCCGCTCGCCTACTTCGAGTATTTCGTCCAGGAACGTTCCTCGATCATCAGGGGTGCCTCGTCGTGGTTCAGCGACGAGGAGATCCGGGACGTCGAAGCCGCCGCACGAGGCTGGCACGAAGGTCCCCGGCCGCATCCGCGCACCGTCGAGGCGCACAATCTCTTCGGTGCCGCGTTCCACCTGGGCGACGCCCGCCGCCCGGCCCGCAACCACCTCGCCAGGACCCAGGGACGGCCCAGCCGGCTGCCCTGGACCTATCTCGGCGGCAACGCCGAGGAGCAGTACGCCAAGGCGTGCAGGCACCTCAACGTCCTCAGTCCCTGATCATCACTTCGATCGTTCCGTTCCGCACCTCGACCGAATAGCCGAGTTCGGCGAGGGCCGACGCCAGCTCCTGCGGCGTGTCGGCCTCGACTCCGTGGACCAGCAGGTCCCGGGCCACCGCACCGCGGGTGGCCTTGGCCAGGTGGCTCACGACCGATCTCTTCGCGACCCCGTCGACGACCTGTTCCCTGAGCACCCGTACGCCCACGGAGGACCGGCCCTTCCAGGCGGCCGCGTACGGGGCCGAGCGCATGTCGACCACGAGGCCCTGCGGCTTGAGCGCCCTGGTGAGCGCCGGCCGCCACACCCCCGCGAGCGGACCCTGCCTGGGCAGCTTCACGCCCATGGCCAGCCGGTACGGCGGGACGCGATCATTGATCCCCAGCACGCCCCAGAGCCCGGAGAAGATCAGAATCTGCTCCTCGGCCCGCTTCAGGGCCGCCCCGTCGAGCTCCGTGAGCCGCAGGTTGTCGTACAGGACCCCGGTGTAGAGCTCGGCCGCGCGCAGAGCGGGCGCCTCCAGGAGCGCCTGGTTGCCGACCACCGCCTCCGACTGCCGCTCGGAGAGCCCCAGAACGGCCCGTGCGGTCGCCTCACGTCCCCGGCACAGTCTGACCAGGGCCTTGAGCACGCGCAGGCGTACGGGCGACAGGACGGGCAGCGTGAGCGAGGCGAGGTCGACCGGCGGGCCGGCACCGGCCGGCGCCTTGCCCTCGGACGGGGGGAGCAGGATCAGCACACCGAGATTATGACGGCGGCGGGCCACCCCTGGCGTTCCATGGAATGGAACACGGGGTGACCCGCCGCCGTTGTTCGGTTATGTAGGACTACGCGTGGTCGGAACCCTTGGTGCGGGTCTCGATCAGGCGGTCGGTCTCATCCTGGATGTCGGCCCCCGTGGAGCGGAGCGTCTCTCCGTACTTACGCCCGTGGTGGGCGCAGAACAGAAGGTCGGCGCCGCCCGCGAGAGTCGCGCGGACGTAGGCCTGTGCACCGCAGCGGTCGCAGCGGTCCTGCGCAGTGAGCGGCTTCGATGGGGCAAGGGTTCCAGTCACGGCACCTTCCTCAGTTCTCGGGGGTCGGTACTTAGGAGAACATCTAACCCGACCAGGGCGTTCCCAAAACCACTCTCGATACGCCGACAGCAGAATGGCCCATAACGTGACCCACGTCACATCAGCCTAAGTTCTTGTCGTCCCACCGGAACAACCGGATCGCGATCAATGAGGCCACGGCGGCGATCCCGAGCAGAACGCCGATGTCCGGCAGTACCGACATCGGCCCCAGGCCCCGGCCGACGACGTTCAACATCCCGTCGTTCAAATATCGCAGCGGCACGATCCAGGACACCGTCTGAAGCCACTGAGGGGCGCTGTCGAGCGGGAAGAACGACCCGCCGAGGAACACCATCGGGAAAACGATCAGCTGAATGACCGACTGCGCCGAGTCCTGGGTCTTCGCCCACGCCCCGACGACCATGCCGATCGCCAGGAACGTGGTGACTCCGGCGAGGACCACCGGGATCGCCATCCACCAGTAGCCGGTCAGTCTCAGGCCGAAGAACGCCACCGCGACGGCGAAGAACACCGCGGTCTGCACCAGGGCGACACCGAGACTGACCACCACCCGGGCCGCGAACACGTTCCAGATCGGCACCGGCGACAGCCGCAGCCGCCGCAGGATGCCCTTGGTGCGCCACGTCACCAGCGTCTGGGCCGCTCCGAACAACCCGGCCGAGGACAGTGCCCAGCCCAGCATCCCCGGAGTCAGGAACTGGATGGCCTTCAGCGAATCGTCCTCCACCGCCTCCGTCACGATCTCGTACCTGCCCCTGCGGCCCGCCAGATTGGCCTGGTCGACCACCGCGCCCATGATCGCCTGGACCTGTGCGGTCTTCACCTGGTCGGCCCTGGAGAAGTGAATGACGACCCTGCCGCTCTCCAGTTCCTGCTCGACCGCCGCCGTGGTGTCGCCCTTGCGCACCTTGGCGAGCGCCGCCGCCCGGTCGCCGGTCCTGGTGACCTTGAGGACGTCCCGCAGCCCCTGCGACCGCATCGCCTGATCCAGCACCGGCACCGAACCGATCTGCACGATCTCCGACTTCGACGTCGTCTGGCCCCCGAAGATCCCAGCGAAGATCACCAAGAAGAGCAGCGGGAACAGCAGCGTGAAGAAGAGGGCCCGCCGGTCCCGGATGAAGCCCAGGTACATCGCCCGGGAGAGACTCCGCAGACCACTCATGCCCGATACTCCCGTCCGGTCAGCGTCAGGAAGACATCCTCCAGCGTCCCGCCGCGGATCTGTACGCCCGCCAACGCCTCACGCGCCGCCATCGCCGCCACCACCGCGCTCGGATCACGCGTCGTGATCACCAGCGAGACCCCGTCGTCGGCCGCCGTGCCGACCCCCGGCAGGCCCTGCGCGTCCGAGACCGACAGCGCCCCGCTCGCCACACTGATCCGTACCGGCGCGTCCAGGTCCCGGACCAGGGCGGCCGGCGCGCCCATCCGCAGAATCGTCCCCCGATCCATGATCGCCACCCGGTCGCAGAGGATCTCCGCCTCGTCCATGTAGTGCGTCGTCAGCACCACGGTCCGGCCGGCCGTACTGATCTGCCGCAGCAGGTCCCACAGGTTCCGCCGCGCCTGCGGGTCAAGCGCCGCGCTCGGCTCGTCCAGGAACACCAGCTCAGGCTCGTGTACGAGGGCGCACGCGATCGACAGCCGCTGTGCCTGTCCCCCGGACAGTTTCTCCACCGGAGTGTCCGCCTTGTCGTCCAGGCCGACCACTTCCAGCATCAGGTCGGCCTTCCGGCCCGGCACCCCGTACAGCGACCCGAAAGTCCGCAACTGCTCGCGGGCGGTCAGCCGCTCGAAGAACGACGACGCCTGGAGCTGAACCCCGATCCGCGGCAGCAGGCGCGCATTGCGCGGCCACGGTGC
>JBDSTJ010000607.1:0-8649 GCA_039928335.1 Streptosporangiaceae bacterium
AAGCTCACCCCGATACGGGACGAGACCGGCAGACCCAAACTTCTGATCCAGCTTCACAACACCGGCGGCCGCGCCCTGGACATCAGCGGAACACTGACACTCACCGACGGGCCGGGCGGCCTGAACGCCGGCCCCTACGCCGCCACCACCGGCGTCACCCTCACCCCCGGCTCCACCGCGCCCGTGACCGTCGTACTCGACAAGCGGATACCCAACGGCCCCTGGAAGATACGCCTCATCCTCCACAGCGGCATGATCAAAGAAGAGGTGGCCACCACCATCACCTTCCCGACCTCCGGCCCGCGTTCGACGTAATTCGGGGATTCTGGAGGCAGCGGGCCCCTGAAACCGCAGGTGGGAGGCTTGGGGGTTGCTCCACGGACCGAAAGTGCCTAGAGACGCGATTTTGTCGATTTGCCTGCGCTGGCCTGGGGTGGGGTCCTATGGTCTGGAGTCGTGTACGTAAAGACGACGAAGCGGGAGAACAAGTCCGGGACGGTCCGGTACCTGCATTTGGCCCATAACGAGTGGGATCCGGTGAAGGGCAGGGCCGTGCCGAAGGTGCTGTTCACGTTCGGCCGTGAGGACGAGCTGGACCGGGACGCGGTCAAACGCCTGGTCGCTTCTCTATCGCGGCTGCTGGACCCGGCCGACGCGCTCGCGGCGACGGCAGCCTCGGACCTGGAGTTCGTGTCCTCGCGGGCGTTCGGCGGCGCCTACGTCCTCGATCATCTGTGGCGGCGGCTGAACATCGACACGATCATGACCCGGTTGGGGCAGCCGAAGCGGGGCCGGCCCCGCGACCTGACCGTCACGGAGCGGACCCTGTTCGCGTTGGTCGCGAACCGGGCGTTGGCCCCCTCCTCCAAGCTCGCGGCCGCGGACTGGATCAGCCAGGACGTGCACATCGAGGGCCTGGACGAGGTCGGTGAGCAGGCCTGTTACCGGGCGATGGACTGGCTGCACGGCGTGAAAGACGACCTGGAGAAGCAGGTGTTCGACCAGGTCGCCACCCTGTTGAACCTCGAGGTCGATCTGTTGTTCTTCGACACCACCAGCACCTACTTCGAACTGGAGGAGGCCGACGAGCCAGTCGGACGGGATGAGCGGGGCGACCGGCTCGGAGACGGCCAGGAGGCGGGCGAGGCGGCCGATCAGGTCGGGTTCCGGACCTACGGCAAGTCCAAGGACTCGCGCGACGACCTCCCACAGATCGTCATCGGGATGGCCGTGACCAGGGACGGGATCCCGGTCCGCTGCTGGTCCTGGCCCGGCAACACCGGCGACCAGAAACTGATCCGGCAGGTCAAGGACGACATGCGTGACTGGACCCTGTCGAAGATCGTGTGGGTCGCCGACCGGGGCTTCTCGAGCGAACGCAACCGCCGCTATCTGCGGCAAGGCGACCACGCCTACATCATCGGCGAGAAACTCCGCTCCGGCAGCCCTGAGGTGAAGGCCGCCCTGTCCCGGCAGGGCCGCTACACCGAGATCGCCGACAACATGCGGGTCAAGGAAGTGCGGATCAGCGACACCGAACGGTTCGTGATCTGCCACAACCCCGAGGCCGCTGACCGCGACAAATACATGCGTGAACAGCTCGTCGCACAGCTGACGGAGCTGATCGACGGAACCGACACGCTGAGCGACTTCAAACGCGGCGAGCTGCGCGGGAAGATCGCCGACAAGCCCGGCCTGAACCGGTATCTCCGGGCGACACCGGCCGGGAAGCTCCGCATCGACACCGCGAAGATCAAGGCCGAGGAGAACCTCGACGGCAAGTATCTCCTACGCTGCAGCGACCCCCATCTGAGCGCCGAGGACATCGCAGTCGGCTACAAGCAGCTCCTCGAGGTCGAACGGGGCTGGCGCGACATGAAACAGATCATCGATCTTCGGCCCGTCTACCACCGGCTCGAAGAACGCATCCGCGCCCACGTCATCCTCTGCTGGCTCGCGCTCCTGCTCATCCGCATCATCGAGACCACCACCGCCACCACCTGGCAGACCACCCGCCGCGAACTCGACCGCCTCCACCTCGGCGCCTTCACCGGCCCCACCGGCACCTTCCAGCAGGTCACCGCCCTCACCAAACCCCACATCGACCTCCTCGCCAAGCTCGCCATCCCCCAGCCCAAGCAGATCATCGGCCTTCAACCCACACCCCGCTGACCAGCAGCAACACCACCGCCTAGAGAAACGCCTCTCGGCGGCCAAACCCACGCCCGCCCAGCTCAGACCCCGAAACCGGCCCTCCAGGCCGCCGAATTATGTCGAACCCCGGTCCGGCATCGGCAAAACCGCCGCCATGTCCCTGCCCCAAACCATCACCATCCTGCTTACCGGCCTGGCAGCGCTGGTCTCCCTCACCGCGGCCCTGGCCTACCGCCGCCGCACCCGCCGGTCGGCCTAGGCGGTGCGCTCACCGCCGGCACGATGCAGGCCGAAAGCGTAGCGGCCGGGGCGCAGCCACACGCACGCCAGAACCGCGACGTGCACCGCACCACCTGATCCCGGTCCGCCAGGGGGACGGCCGAGATACTCCGGAGAGCGGCCATAGCGATCTTGGTTGAGCGTCCCGCTGTCCCGTCTCATCGAACCCGAGGCAGTTGAATGAGACGGGACACCCGCCATTCCCCGCTCTTGCTATCAAGATCGTGAGCTGGTTAGAATCCCGTTGATTTGAGACAAGACGTGCCACAACTAACTGGGGGCTTGTTGATGAGGAATAAGCTGGCTGGAGCGCTGGCCGCGGGCGTCGCCGGATCGGCGCTGTTTGCGACCGCCGCGCACGCCGACACCACCTGCGGTTTCAGCGACGTCCAGCTCGCCGGCCAGAACTCCGGCTACTTCATGAACGCCAACCCCTGGGGCATCAAGGCGGCCACGCAGGGCCGCCTGTGCATGACCAACAACACCAACACCCAGCAGAATCCCAACCCGAACTTCAGCATCACCGACGCGTACGTCAACCAGGACGTCAAGATTGACAGCAAGCCAGCCGTGGCGGCCTACCCCCACCTTGCGACCAAGAACACCTGGGACGGCCAGGGCAGCCTCGGCCTCCCGGTCCCACTGTCGAAGCTGGGGACGTCGCCCACCAGCGCCGACATCGGTGCCCTGCCTGCGGGGCCGACGCTCAACGCCTCCTACGACCTCTGGCTCAACCAGAACTGCCAGGCGAGCGACCTCGAGTCCGGCGCGAACTCCATCGAGATCATGGTCTGGCTGAACCACTCCGACGGAGCCCAGCCCGGCGGGGCCACAATCGACGCCGCTGCGGCGATCGACGGCCGGTCGTACGCGGTCAACTATGAGGCCCGGACGAACATGAAGACCCTCTGGTACGTCATGAACACCAAGGTCAACGCCGTCTCCAACCTCGATCTCGCACCGATCCTACGGGACTCCGCGACCCGTGCCCCGGGCGGCGTGAAGGTCATCGGCGAGGGTACGAACTTCTGCCGTGCCGAGTTCGGCTTCGAGGCCTACGACAACCTGTACGTCACGCCCGGCGGCACCGCGGGCCCGACGGTCTACTCCTTCGCCTTCGGCAACGCCGCCGCGCAACGGTCCGGGACGATCTCCACGCAGAACACCGGAAGCCGGTGCCTCGACGGACCTTCCGGGACGAACGCCGACGGCTCGCCCAAGCAGGTCCAGCTGTACGACTGCAATGGCAGCGACACCCAGTGGGTCAACGCCGTGAACGACGGCACCATCCACATCCGGAACAAGTGCCTGGACGCCGCAGGCAATGGTACGACCAACGGCACCAAGGTCCAGCTGTACGACTGCAACCACACCGACGCCCAGAAGTGGGTGTTCAACGCCACCGGCACGATCGTGAACACGCACTCCGGCCTCTGCCTCGACGCCGCCGGGTCGGGCACCGCGAACGGCACCCTGTTGCAGCTGTACACCTGCAACACCACCATCGCGCAGAAGTGGTGGTACCCCGCCTCCTGATCCCCGAAATGGGAAAGATCCGTCATCGGCCCGGCGGCGAGCAGGATCAGGCCGAGCACCGCGTAGGTGGTGAGGACGTCCCCGGGGAACAGCAGGACCGCGTGCAGGGCGCCGAGCACGAACAGCCCGGTCAGGCACCGCAGGAAGCGCGGAGCGAACCGTGCCCCGTTGCGCTCTGCGGAGGAGGCCTGGAGGGTGAAGCTGTAGCCGAGAACAGCAGGAAGAACTTGGTCTCGAAGAAGACCGCGACGAACCAGCGGACCGCGTTGTCGAGCGGCGAGACGAAGCCGGGGCCTTCCAGGCCCGTCCCATCGTCAGCGGAGGCCAGGTAGCCGATGTCACGATCAGGATTCCCAGCAGCGCGAAACCACGGACGGCGTCGACGTGGGCGAGACGTCCGGCCGTCCGGTCCGCGGTTGTGCCGGTCACGCGGTCCCCTTGAGTTGGGTGAGCTGCTCGACGAAGCGGCGCTGGCCTGCGAGGAATCCCGACGCATACAGGCGCCTGGGGGCGAAGACGGCGGTGAGGGTGAGACGCGGCTCGGAGTTCTCGACGGCGTGGTCGACCAGCGAATGGCTGGCGTCGGGGTAGTGCTGCACCGCCAGGGAGGCCGGAGGCAGGACGCGCCGATATGCGGCCTCGGTGTCGGCGACGTCCACGTTGACGTCGTGGCCGGCCAGCACCAGGAGCGTGGGGGTACCGCGCATGGCGAGCAGATCGCCGGTCGCGTTGGAGCGGTAGTTCTTGGTCACGAACCGCCAGCGTTCTGCGGTCATGGCGGCCTTGTCGCCGACGGCCGAGCGGTACTCCTCGAAGGACCCGCCCCGCCGTAGCAGGCGCAGGGTTTCCTCACGCCGCCGCAGCGCCGCTCGCGTCTCATCCTGCGTGGCGCCGCCTGCGCGCAGTTCGGCCAAGAGGTTGTAGCGCCCCTGCTGCTGCCAGTCGACGGCCGGTGAGACCGCGATGACGAACTGCAGGGCGCGGTCGCGCGCGGCGACCTTGGGCAGCACCCACCCCGCCTGGCTGGCGCCCCACAGCCCGATGCGTCGGCCGTCGATATCGGGGCGCGTCCGGGCCCACGTGATCACGGCGAGGGTTTCAGCCGCGCGGTCGTCCATGCTCTGGTTCAGCCAATTCCCTTCGGAGGCGCCGATGCCGGGCTTGCTGACAGACAGCGAGGCGTAGCCGGCCTTCGCGAAGGCCTCCCACAGGGGCCGGTAGAAGGTGTCGTGCGTGGCGTCGACCGGCCCGTCGCCGTGGACGAAGACCACCAGGCCGAAGGGGCCTTCGCCGCTCTTCGGCCGTGCCAGGACGCCGTCTAGCGGCCGCCCCTCGTGCTGCACGGTGATACGCCCCTCCCGTAGCGCGTAGGTGTTCTGCCAGACCGCGACACCGCCGAGCCCTGCGCCCGACAGCAGCAGGGCGACCGATGCCCGGACGAGGAGGCGCCAGTGGCGCGGTGCCCTCCGCAAGCTCATGCCCGACCTCATAACTATCATCTCCAATACGTTCGTACTGATAATGAACGTAGTATGGTTGATAGTGCAAATGCCGGGCGGATCAGCCCGCCGTGAGGGGAATGATGGAGCCGATGAACACCACGAAGCCGAGGCCCCTGCCGGGCGATCCGCAGGTGCGCAGGGGTGTGCCCGAGGGCGGCGAGGCCCAGGTGGCCGCGCTGTACTGGGAGGCATTCGGGCGCAAGCTCGGCGCTGCCCTGAACCCGCCGGACAAAGCCCGCGCCTTCCTCGCCGCCCACCTTCACCACGATCGGGGCGTGGTCGCCGTCATCGAGGGCGAGGTGGCGGGGGTGGCCGGCTACCAGCTCGGCGGACACGGCCTGATGGGCGGCGGCATCGGCGACGTCCTGTCCGCCTACGGGATCCTGCGCGGGCTGCCCCGCCTGGCCCTCCTGACCCTGATGGAACGACGCCCCGCCGACGGCGAGCTGGTGATGGACGGCATCGCCGTCGCCCCCGGGCACCGCGGCAAGGGCATCGGCAGCCTCCTGCTGCGCGAGATCACGGCCGTGGCCGCCGACCATTCCTGCCGGCGCATCCGCCTCGACGTCATCGACGTCAACCCTCGCGCCCGCGCCCTCTACGAACGGCGGGGATTCACCGCAGTGCGCACCGAGAAGACCCCCTACCTGCGGAGTCTGATGGGCTTCAGCGCCGTCACCACCATGCACCGGCCCGTCGCGCCGGCCGCCTCGACGAACCGCCGGGAGGCTTGATGGGCGCCCCGCCGACGGGCACGCAGACCGGCGCGGACGGCACCGCCCCCGTACCCGTCCCCACCCGGCTGCTGGTGCACGCCCTCGTCCGCGAGGACGGAACCGTCGACGCCGGCGAGCTTTACACCGTCGCAGGGCTGCTCGGCATGACCGACCAGCAGGTCCGCCTCTGCATCAGGCGGCTCGTCGCCGAGGGCGGCTTCACCCATCAGGGCCGCGGACGCAAGGCCATGTTGAGAGCGGTCGTCGACATGACCGGATCGGCCACCCCTAACGTCGCCTACGTCCGCCACGCCTACCGGCAGGACCGCGGGCTCGCTCCCTGGGACGGCGTCTGGCACCTGTTCGCCTTCGCCATCCCCGAATCGCGCAGGGCCTCCCGCGACTCCCTGCGCGACACACTGCGCCACCTTGGCGCCGCGCCCGTCCACAACGGCCTGTACGTCAGCGCGAACCCCATCGAGGAACTCGTGCAGGCCCATGCCCGCCGGGCGGGCGTAGCCCAGGCGGTCGCCTACCTCACCAGCAGCGACCTGCGCATCGGTGACTGCGACGACCCGCCCGCCCTGGCCGCCGCCCTCTGGCCCCTGCATGACATCGCAGCCCGCTACGACCTCCTCGCCGACCTCGCCAGGTCCTCCCTCGACCGGCTCGCGCAGCCGCACGAACCCACCGCTCCCGAGCAGCTGACCACAGCCGTCCAGCTTGCCGCGGCCTTCACCCACGCGATGGAACCCGACCCCCTCCTGCCCTCCGCCCTCCTCCCCCAGCCCTGGCCAGGAGCACGCGCCCGGCAACTCTCGGCCGCGTGCTGGACCGAGCTGGCCAAGGCCGCCGCTCACGCCACCACAGCCCCCCTGCCACGCCTTTTCACCCAGTACGAGGAGCTGCTCGCCTCACTTCCGAGCGCCGAACCCTAGGCGGCCGACCCCGGGGCGGGGCCCATCGCGCGCAAGGCTCGTGGCAGCGTTCGCCCGAGCCCTACGGCCGCCCGCCCGCGCTGAACGGCACCCGCCGCCGGGAACACCGCCACCTGATTCGACAACCGGATCAACGCCGCCTGCGGCACCGACCAGATGTCCTCCGGCACGAACCCCAACCACAGCAACGTGCACAACTGCACGGCCAAACCCAACCGGGCCGCCGGCCCACGGCCGCCACCCCGCCCCAGCTTGTCGATGAACCCCAGATCCTTCCGCGTCAACGCGAAGTGCCGGAATAACTCCTCCCGGCCAATGTCAGGGAACGACCTCAACCGCTCGATCTGCTCATCCGAGAGAACCGAGACCCCATCCCACCAACCCCCACAGACGCACCAGACCAGGCACGAACCGTAACGGCGAAGATCGCCAGACGTCCGGAGAATTGGAATAACCCCAGGTCGGAGGACCGGTTCCCGCGGCACGTGGGCGAGGTCCCGAGGGCCGATGTCGACTACATGGCGGGGCAGGTGAAGGTCGATCCGGCGTTGTTGTCGGAATACGACTGGTCAGGCCGGTCGATCGAGCGACACAGGGCGCAGGTGCGGGAGGCCCCGGGGTTCCGGGAATCGACCCGGACGGATGAGGACGCGCTGGCCGAGTGGTTGGCGGACAAGATCTGCCCGATGATGTTCACCGACGGTGGCCTGCGGTCTGCGCTGCTGGCGCGCTGCCGGACGTTGAAGATCGAACCGCCGGGCCGGGTGGACCGGATCGCTCGAACAGGCCGGGCCCGGTTCGAGCGGGAGTTCTGCCTGCACGTGCTGAACGGCCTGTCGGCGGATTCGGCCCGGTCGCTGTGGGAGCTGGCCACGGGCGAGGACGGGTTCCTGCTGGAGCTGAAGTCCGACCCCGCGAGGCTGACCGACGCCGACAAGCGGGGCATGTCCCCGCTGTTTCTGGTCGAACGCCAACCTGTACGGGACGATCGACATAGATATGGGCCGCCGCCGCCTTGACCTCGCCTCGCGGCCTGACCATCGGCCGTTCACTTCGCGGTGGCGGCTGTCCACGGCGCCTCGCTCGCACCGGTGGTCTGACGCGCTGGTGCGGGCGAGGTTGTGCCCGTGGTGCTACTGGTCGATGAAGGCCATGTTGGTCTCGTCGTGGCGTTCGCCGGAGGCGGGGGTGAGGTCGTCGAGTCGTTTGAGCTGGTCGGGGGTGAGGTCGATGGTGTGCACCGGTAGGCCGTCGGCGAGGTGCCTGCTTGGCAGGTCCTTCTCCGACGACCCCCGGTCCGAACCGGGCCTGCGAGATTTCCCCGCACCCAGCTCTCCAGTGACTACTCCGTGAGTGCCGCGGTTGGTTGCCGATCGTGGATCAGGTCGTGGCAGGCCCGGCAGACCACGAGGGTCTTGCGTCGCCGTTTGGCCATGATCTGAGCCCATGCTGGCTGTGGTCGTCCCGATCTGGTGAGGTCGGCGAGTTTGCGGGCCTGGTGGATTTCCACCGTGGCCCGTTGTT
>JBDSTJ010000608.1:0-7113 GCA_039928335.1 Streptosporangiaceae bacterium
CCCTGGCGGTGACCGCGATCCACTCCGTGGCCGGGACCCTCCCGCACCGGCAGCCGCTGATGGAACGTCCCCCGTTCCACGCCCCGCACCACAGCGCCACCCGCGCCTCGGTCATCGGGGGCGGCTCAGGCCGGCAGCTCCACCCCGGCGCGATCAGCCTCGCCCACCATGGGGTCCTCTTCATCGACGAGGCTCCCGAGTTCATGAGCGGTGTCCTCGACTCGCTCCGCCAGCCGATGGAGGAAGGCGAGGTCGCGATCGACCGCGCGGGCGCCACCACCCGCTTCCCCGCAAGTTTCACCCTGGTGATGGCGGCCAACCCCTGCCCATGCGCCGCCGCCAAGGTCCTCGAATGCCGGTGCTCGCCCTCGATCCGGTCCCGTTACCTGGGCAGGATCTCCGGCCCGCTCCTGGATCGCATCGACCTCAAGCTCTCCCTCCGGCCCGCCACCCGGGCGGAGCTCAGATACGACCTGGAGGTGACCGAATCCACAGAAACGGTGGCCGCCCGAGTCCTGGAAGCCCGCGAACGCGCCCTCAAGCGCATGGCCGGCACCCCCTGGCGCAGCAACTCCGAGATCCCCGGCCCCGAACTCCGCCGCCACTACGCCCCACCCCGCGCATCCATGGGCCCCGTCGACACCGCCCTCATGGACGGCTCCCTCAGCGCCCGGGGCATGGACCGGGCCCTGCGGACCGCCTGGACCCTCGCCGACCTGGGTGGCCGCGAAGCTCCCGCCCCCTACGACACCGCCGAGGCCGTGGACCTCTGGCGAGGAAGGAAACCCGGATGAGTCGGCGCTTCCTCAGCCGCACCCGGGAGCACCCGTGAGTGGCGCGGGCTGGCCCGACGTATTCGGGTGACCCGGGTGCCGGGGGTCAGGCGTGCAGGCGGTATCGGTCTCCGGGCCGGCCCGACCGACGGGCTGGACGGATCATGCGTAGGTCCAGGGAGGGTGTACGGATGAATGCGACGGACGAGGAACGGCTGGCTCGGGTCTGCTTGAGCAGGCTCGGGGAGCCTGGGGACGCACCGCTGGGCAGGCTCGTCGCGCGGGTCGGTGCCGTGGGGGCGGTCGCATCGGTACGGACCGGGCGGGTGCCTCCTGATCTCGGGATCACCGAGGAGAAGGTCGGCGGCTGGCAGATCCGGTTGCCGAAAACCGACCCCGAGGCGTTGCTGTTCGTCTGCGAGCAGTTCGGCGGGCGCTTCGTATGCCCGGGGAACGCGGAGTGGCCGACCACTCTTGACGACCTGGGTGCCAGAGCACCGCACGGGATCTGGATCCGTGGTGCCGCAGACCTGCGGCATGCCTGCCTGCGCTCGGTCGCGCTGGTCGGCGCGAGGGCCGCCACCCCCTACGGGCTGCGGGTCGCCGCCGACCTCGGCGCGGAGCTCGCCGACCGGGCCTGGACGGTGGTCAGCGGCGGTGCCCTGGGTATCGACGCCGCAGGCCACCGAGGAGCCCTGGCCGCTGACGGGCTGACCGTGGCGGTCCTGGCCAACGGGATCGACAGCTACTACCCCCCGCGCAACGCCGAGCTTCTCGCGGAGATCGCCCGGCGTGGCCTCCTCGTCAGTGAACTCCCGCCGGGCGAGCGACCCACCCAGCTCAGATTCATCAGCCGGAACCGGCTGATCGCGGCCCTCACCCGAGGAACCGTGGTCGTCGAAGCCGATCTGCGCAGTGGCGCCAACATCACCGCGAACGACGCCCGCAAGCTGAACCGCAAGGTGATGGCCGTTCCCGGCCCGGTCACGTCCGTCATGTCGCGCGGTTGCCACCGGCTGCTCCGCGCGGACTCCCCCGCCACGCTCGTCACCTCCGCGCCGGAGATCATCGAGGAGGCCGGCCTGATGGGTGAGGGCCTGGAACCCCAACCCCGGGGCCCGGTCCTGGCCCGAGACTCCCTGGACCTCGAGTCACGCCAGGTCCTGGACGCCGTCCCGCTCCGGGGAGGCAGCGTCCCCGCCCAGGTGGCCGTCACGGCAGGCGTGGACATCAACACCGCCCGCAGCCGGATAGCCCTGCTCTCGGCCCTCGGCTTCATTCAGAAGTCCGCTGCGGGCTGGACCCTCAAGAGATGACCACCGACGGCCCGGCGGATCGGGGACCGGTGGGCGGATCAGTTGGGGAGCTGGAGGTCCGGCTTGGCCAGTTCTTCCACGTTGACGTCGTGGAAGGTGACCACGCGGACGTTCTTGACGAACCTGGCGGGACGGTACATGTCCCAGACCCAGGCGTCGGACATGGTGACCTCGAAGTAGACCTCGCCGTTGTCCAGGCTGCGGACCTGGAGGTCAACGGAGTTCGTCAGGTAGAAGCGGCGTTCGGTCTCGACGACGTAGGTGAACAGGTTCACGACGTCCCGGTACTCGCGATAGAGCTGCAGCTCCATCTCGGTCTCGTATTTCTCGAGATCCTCAGCGCTCATCTTCTCCTCCCACCCGTCCATTGTTCCTCATCGCCGACTGTGCTGCGGCTCCCACCAGTTCCCGGCCCCCTCTACCCCGCACGTTCACGAACGAGAACCTGTGCTCCACACAGGGTCCGAGCCGATCCAGGATCGCCATGTGCTCAGGAGTGTTGTAGCCCTTGTGGACGTCGAAGCGGTAGGCCGGGAAGGTCTCGTGGAGGCCGCACATCAGGCGGTCGCGGGTCACTTTGGCCACCACGGAGGCGGCTGCGATACAGGCGGCGACCCGGTCTCCCTTGATCACGGCGAGGCTGGGGACTTCGAGGCCGGGGACGCGGAAGCCGTCGCTGAGGACATAGGAGGGCTGTCGGGGCAAGGCCACCAGAGCCCTGCGCATGCCGTTCACGTTGCTCCGGTGCAGGCCGATCCGGTCGACCTCCTCGCTGGGGATGACCATTGCGCGCCAGGTGGCCCTGGCGACGATCTCCGTGTACACCTGTTCGCGCCGTTTGGCGGTCAGCAGCTTGGAATCGGCCAGGCCCTCGATCCGTACGCCGTTGAGGATCACTGCGGCGACCACCAGCGGGCCCGCGCAGGCTCCTCGGCCCGCCTCGTCGACGCCTGCGACCTGGGAGAAACCCCCATGGTGCAGGGCGCGCTCGAACCCGTACAACCCGGCGTCACGCCGTGGCGTATAGCGCAGCGGCCGCCTCGTTTCCGGGGTCACAGGCGCCGGATGGCCGAAAGCGAACACATATCCGGCACACTACGCCCCGCCCATGACATCCACGCCACCCCGCCAAGAAAAGACCCGCCCGATCGCCGCCGCGGCACAGGCTCAGCGACGGGGTGGGTGGAGGCGGCGCAGGCGGCGGTGGAGGAGGGTGAGCGGGATCGCACCCAGCAAACCCGCGGTCAGGGGGGTGTAGGGAAGGAGGGCTGCGGCCAGTCCTGGCTGGTCGAAGGTGCCGGGAATGCTGAGGATCTTGGTGTGGCCCAGGGGCCAGACGACGACGAAGGCGCGGCCGACGACGTGGCTGATGGGGATGGTGCCGCCGCCGACGTCGGCGGAGTGGCCGCGGGAGTCGTAGGAGACGCCGCGATGGTCGCCCATCACCCAGAGACGGTCCTCGGGCACCGTGATGGTGAACTTGTCCTCTGAGGGCTGGTTCTGCTCTTTGGTGTCGGGGTCGACGTAAAGGTAGGACCGCTCGTCCAGCGGGCGGCCGTTCACGGTGATCCGGCCGGTGGAGTCGCAGCACTTGACCTTGTCGCCGGGGACACCGATCACTCGCTTGATGTAGTCCTTCTCACCGGGAACGATGCCGAAGGCCGTCCCGACGGCTCTGAAGGCCTTGGTGACCGGGTTGGACGGCTCCACGTAGGCGACCTCGGGGTCCCAGGAGTCGATGCCGTTGAAGACCACGATGTCGCCGCGGGTGATGTCCCGGGTGTGGTAAACGAGCTTGTTGACCAGGACCCGGTCGCCGATCTGGAGCGTGTTCTCCATGGAGGCCGACGGGATGTAGAAGGCCTGCACCACGAAGCCCTTGATCACCAGGGCCAGCACGAGTGCGACGCCGATCAGGACCGGCAGTTCCTTCCAGAAGGAGCTCTCCTTCTTCTTCTTCTTCTTACCCTCGGACTCCTCGGCAGGCTCGTCAGGGCCCTCAGCCGAAGCCGAGTCGGCCGGGGCGTCAGCGTCAGCGTCAGCGGAAGAGGTGGAAGATACAGCGGTGTCGTCCGGAGAGTCGACCTTCTGCTCTTCGGGCACGGTGCCCTCGGTCTCGGAACGCACTTCTCTCCGATCGTGCTTTTTGCCGGGCCCGGACCCGTGTAGCCCGTACTCGTCATCGTCGGTCATCAGGTGACGAGCGTAGCGGTGCCGGAGTTCCCCGGCGTCCCCGAGCCCGCACCGGGAGCCGGTGATCAGGCCCGGGAAACGCCGAATGCCCCGATCCGCAGGGACCAGGGCATTCGGACACTTGACCCGGCGAAGGGCAAGATCAGTACACGACTTAGAAGTCGCGCTTCTCCTTGATGCGGGCAGCCTTGCCGCGCAGGTTGCGGAGGTAGTACAGCTTGGCCCGGCGCACGTCACCACGGATGGTGACCTCGAGCTTCTCGATGGCCGGCAGGTTCAGCGGGAAGGTCCGCTCCACGCCGTAACCACCCTTGGAGACCTTGCGGACGGTGAAGGTCTCGCGGTTGCCACCGCCCTGGCGGCGGATGACGACACCTTCGAAGATCTGGACACGCGAGACCTTGCCCTCGGTGATCCGCACGTGCACCTTGACGGTGTCACCGGGGCGGAAGTCGGGCAGGTCGGACCGCAGGGCGGCCTTCTCGATTTCCTGAATCAGGGTGTGCATCGCTGTCCTTGCTTGAGGCCGCGAGCAGCGAGAGGCCCCAGTTGGCGATGGGGGCGTCGTGCCGCGAAGATGAAAAAGCTAAGCGTGCCGCATAAGGCAACGCCTCAGTTTGCCACACGATCGGGGTGCTCGGCCAAATCGAGCTCCGCCAGCACCTTGCGGTCGTGCTTGTCGAGGGTGCCGGGGTCGAGCCTGGCGAGCAGGTCGGGCCGGTTGAGCCAGGTCCGCCGGAGCGCCTCGTCGCGCCGCCAGCGGGCGATCTTGGCGTGGTGGCCGGACAGCAGCACCGGCGGCACCGGGTGGCCGCGCCAGACCGGCGGTCTGGTGAAGACCGGTCCCTCGACGAGGTTCGCCATCGGTCCGGGGGCGAAGGAGTCGTCGGCGACGGACTCGGCGTTGCCCAGCACGCCGGGCACCAGCCGGGACACGGCCTCGATCATGACCAGGACGGCGACCTCACCACCGGCGAGCACGTAGTCGCCGATGCTGACCTCGTCGACGGGCTGGCGCCGCCGGTAGTCGGACATGACCCGGGAGTCGATCCCCTCGTACCGCCCGCAGGCGAAGACGAGGTGGTCGGCGGCGGCGAACGAGGCGGCGACCGCCTGGGTGAAGGGTCTGCCGCTCGGGGTGGGCACCACGAGCCGCGCTCCGGGGGTCAGGACGTCGTCGAGCGCCTCGCCCCACGGTTCGGCCTTCATGACCATGCCGGGGCCGCCGCCGGACGGGGTGTCGTCAACGGCCCGGTGCTTGTCGTAGGCCCAGTCGCGCAGGTCGTGCACGCCGACGGAGAGCAGACCGTCGCGCCGGGCCTTGCCGAGCAGGGAGACCTCCAGCGGAGCGAAGTACTCCGGGAAGATCGAGATGATGTCGAAGCGCATCACTGCACGTCGAAGAGGCCCGGCGGCGGGTCGATGACGACCCGGCCTGCCTTGAGGTCCACCTCGGGGACGATGGCCGTGACGAACGGGACGAGCTTGTCGCCGTCGGCGGTCCGCACGACCAGCAGGCTCTGCGCCCGGTGCAGGATGTCGGTGATCGTGCCGATCTCCTCGCCCGCGACGGTCACCACGGGCAGCCCCAGGAGCTGCTGGTCGTGGAAGTCATCGGGGTCATCGGAGGTCACCACGTCCGCGGAGTCGATCACGAGCCAGATGCCGCGGAGCGCCTCGGAGGCGTCCCGGCCCTCATGACCCTCGAACCGCAGGAGCAGCCGGCCGCTGTGCCAGCGGGAGGCCGCGACCTTGAGCGGCCCGGAAGCCACGGGATCCGTGGTGAGGACGGCACCTGCGGCGAACCAGGTGTCCGGATCGTCCGTACGGACGTCCACCGTCACATCACCACGAATCCCGTGAGGCTTGCCGATTCGGCCCACTACCAACTGCATGCTGTTAGCGGACCTCGTTGACGTCGAGCAGGTCCACTCGGACATAACGGCCACCCGAAAGGGCGCCCATGACCGTGCGGAGGGCCTTCGCGGTGCGTCCGCTCCGGCCGATGACCTTGCCGAGGTCCTCGGGGTGCACACGCACCTCCAGGACCCGACCACCGCGGATCCGCTTGGCACTCACCTTGACATCATCAGGGTGTTCGACGATGCCGCGGACCAGGTGCTCGAGCGCTTCTTCGAGCACTTAGGCCTCGCTCGGGGCTTCGGTCTCGGTGGCGGGGGCCTCCGCTGCGGCCTCTTCGGCCTTGGGGGCCTCAGCCTTGTCGGCCGTCGGAGCAGCCTCAGCCTTGGAGGCCTCAGCCTTGGAGGCCTCAGCCTTGGAGGCCTCAGCCTTGGAGGCCTCAGCCTTCGGGGCCTCAGCCTTGGCAGCCTCGGCCTTGTCGGCCTTGGGGGCCTCAGCCTTGTCGGCCTTGGGCTCGGCGGCCTTCTTCTTGGCCTTCGGGGTGGTGGCGGCACCGCTGGCGGCGACCGTCTCCTTCAGCGCCTCGGCGAAGGCCTCGGCCTTGCCCGCCTTGGCCTCCTTGACGCGGAGGGTGCCCTCAGCGCCGTCGAGGCCCTTGAACTTCTGCCAGTCACCGGTGATCTTGAGGAGCTTGGCGACGGCGTCGGTCGGCTGCGCGCCGACACCGAGCCAGTACTGGGCCCGCTCGGAGTCGACCGTGATCAGCGACGGCTCCTCCTTGGGGTGGTACGTGCCGATCTCCTCGATCGCCCGGCCGTCCCGCTTGGTGCGGGCGTCGGCGATGACGATGCGGTACTGCGCGTTACGGATCTTGCCGAGACGCTTGAGCTTGATCTTGACAGCCACGGGTGTGGTCACTCCAGATTCGAAAACAGGAGAGCGGACTCTGCTCCAGGTGGGGACCAGGGCTG
>JBDSTJ010000609.1:0-17469 GCA_039928335.1 Streptosporangiaceae bacterium
CACCCGGATCGTCCCGCAGTGGTGCGCCACGACGACTCCCTCACCTATTCCGAGCTCGACGTGCGGGTGCGTGCGACGGCGCGCCGGCTCGGGCCGGATCCCGGAGTGGTCGGGGTGCTCACGGCCCGGTCTGCGGCGACCATCACCGGGCTGCTCGGCGTGCTGGCGGCCGGCGGGACCTACTGCCCCATCGATCCGGCCTACCCGGAGCCGAGACGGCGGGCGCTGATCGCGGCGAGCGGGTGCCGGACCGTGCTCGGGGACGACCCGGCCGGCCCCACCGGCCCCACCGGAGCGGCCGCGACGACCCGTCCGGACGACGCCGCGTACATCCTGTTCACCTCCGGCTCCACCGGTGCGCCCAAGCCGGTGGCGACCTCGCGTGCGGCCATCGGCACCGCGGTCGGCGCGCTGCGGGACCTGTTCGCGCTCACTCCCGACGACCGGGTGCTGCAGTTCGCGTCGCTCAGCTGGGACACGTGCTTCGAGGAGATCCTTCCCACGCTCACCACCGGGGCGGCCCTGGTCTTCGACGACCAGGCTCATGCGGGCTCCCTCCACCGGATGCTGCGCATGATCGACGCCCGGCGGATCACCGTCCTGGACCTGCCCTCGGCGTTCTGGCACGAGCTGGTCCGGCACCTGGCCGAGGACCGGACGACCCTGCCCGGGTGCGTGCGGCTGGTCATCATCGGCGGCGAGGCCGTCAGCCCCGCCCGGCTCGCGGACTGGCGCGCCCTCGACACCGGCAACATCCGCCTGGTCAACACCTACGGGTGCACCGAGACCACACTCATCACCCACGCCGTCGACCTGCACGGCCCGCTCGCCGCCGGCCCAGAACACCCACGGGCACCGATCGGGACCGCTCTCCCGCACGTGCGCGAGCACCTCAGCGACGAAGGCGAGCTGCTCATCGGCGGCCCGTCGCTGGCGCTGGGCTATCCGGGCAGTCCTGCGGCCACCGCGGAACGGTTCGTGGTGTTGGACCTCGGGGCCGGCCCCGAGCGCTGGTTCCGCACCGGCGACCGGGTCAGCCGGGCCCCTGGTGGCGCGCTCGTCCACAAAGGGCGGCTCGACCACGAGCTCAAGGTGCGCGGCATCCGGGTGGACCCGGCGGAGGTCGAGGCGCTGATCGCCGGTCACCCGCAGGTGGGCGCGGTCGCGGTGACGGGCGTCACCGTCGCCGAGCACACCGCGCTCGCGGCCTATGTGGTGCCGCGCTCGCCCGCAGCCGGAGCGACCCTCGCCGGTGATCTTCTGGCTTTTCTGCGCGCGAGCGTCCCCGCCCATCTCGTGCCCGCCCGGATCACCGTCGTTCCCGAACTCCTCCATACGGCCAGCGGAAAAGTCGACCGGGCCGGCTCGCACCGAAGGTTCGAAAGGAAGACCGCCTCATGAATGCAGACGCCTTGGCAGACCTCTACCGGCGCATCCTGGAGAATCCAGAGGTCGCCGCGGATTCCGACTTCTTCGCCGTCGGCGGCGACTCGCTGCTCGCCACCCGCGTCCTGAGCGCGATCGCGCGCACCAGCGGCGTGGAACTCCAGTTCGACGATCTTCTGGACGCGCCCACTCCCGGCGCCCTGGCCAAGAAGATCGCGAGCCTCGCGTGAGCGTCGTGGTCGTGGGCGCGGGCCTGGCAGGTCTCACCGCGGCCACCGAGCTCACCGCGCACGGCTTCGAGGTCACCGTGCTCGAGGCGCGGGACCGGGTCGGTGGCCGCACCCACGGCATCGAGGTCCTACCGGGAAGCTGGGTGGACGCGGGGGCGGCCTACCTGGGCGGCCGGCACACCGCGTTGACCGGCCTGATGGCCGGGCTGGGGCTGAAGACCACCCCAACGACGGTGGGCGGTGGCAGCCGCTTCGCCCTCCGTGGTGGCGAGGAGACCAGGTCCGGCCGGTTCCCGCCGCTGTCCGCGGTCGCGCTGGGCGAGATGTTCGACGCCCTGGAGGAGCTGACGGGCGGCGTACGCGCCGACGCCCCCTGGTCGTCCGAGGACGCCGGCCGGCTTGATCGGCGCACCGCGGCCGAGTGGGCGGCGGAGACCCTGCGGCACCCGGACGCGCGGCTGTTCTTCCCCCTCTTCCTCGGCGAGATGATGGCGGCCGATCCGGCGGACGTGTCCGTCCTGCATATGGCGTTCTATCTCCGTTCGGGGGGCGGGATCCGCTATCTGAACGCCTTCGAGGGCGGCGCGCAGGAGTACCGGATCGACGGAGGCGCACACCGGCTGTGCGGGTTGCTGGCCGCCGGACTCGGCGGGCGGGTGCGGCTGGACGAGCCGGTCCGGGCGATCCACCAGGACGACGACGGCGTCGAGGTGGTCACGCCGGCCGCGACGGTCCGGGCCCGCGCCGTGGTGGTGGCGGTCCCGCCGCTGCTCGCCGACGCGATCGACTTCCGGCCGGGGCTGCCCGTGGCCCGTTCCGGCGGGCGGACGGCACCCGGGTGCGCGGTCAAGGTCCACCTGGTCTACCCGTCGCCGGCCTGGCGGGAGCAGGGCCTGTCCGGCTGGTCGGTGAGCGCCGAAGGGCCGCTGCTGTCGACCGTGGACGACTCCCCCGCGGACGGCGCAGCGGGTGTGCTGACCGGGTTCGTGACCGGCCGGGAGGCCCACCGGTTCGCGGCGCTGCCGGCCGGCGAGCAGCGGGCGGCTGCGTTCGCCCAGGCCGAGCGCCTGTTCCCCGGGCTGTCGCAGCCGCTCGCGTTCCACGTGACCGACTGGGTCCACGAGGAGTACAGCCGCGGCTGCTACGCGGCCCTCCTGGGGCCCGGCGACTGGCTGCTGCTCGGCCCGAACCTCAGCACCCCGCACCGGCGGGTCCACTGGGCGGGCACCGAGACCAGCACCGAGTTCTTCGGCCTCATGGAAGGCGCCGTCCGGTCGGGACACCGGGCGGCCGCCGAGATCAAGGAAGCACACGATTGGAGAAGCATCCATGTCTGACCCCACGTCGATCGCCCCGCTTTCGGTCCGGAAACGGCTGATGACCGAGCCGGAGCTCGGCGCGGGCAACTTCCTGGACTTCGCCCTGGCGGGCAACCCGCACCGGTCGGTACCGTTCATCTTCGGCCACCGCACCGACCACCGTGGGCAGGTGGTGCTGCGCGGCCACAGCCTGGAGGACCTCGCGGCGCTCCGCGACCGGTACGCGAAGTGGTATCGGGCCCACGGGGTGGTGCCGGGCGAGCCGGTCGGGATCGTGGTGGCCGAGGGACTCGAGCCGCTACTCCACTTCCTGGCGCTCGCGGCGCTCGGCGCGATTCCCGCCATGGTCAACGACGCGATGCGGCCCGACGTCATGGCCCGCTACCTCGATCACGTGGGAGTGGTCGGCGTCGTCGCCGACGACACGACCCGGCTACAGCAGGCCTACCGCGCCGACCCGGGGAGCGGGCCCCGGTTCCTGGCGCTCGCCGCCGAGGTGCGGGCACAGGACGCCGCTTCGGGCGGACTGCCCGCGGGCTACCCGCACCGGCACGGCCCGGACGACATCGTGGCGCTGATCCATTCCTCCGGCACCACCGGGACACCGAAGTCGACGACGCTCGGCCACCGCTCGTTCTGGGACGGCAAGCAGCCGCGGATGGTGCGGTTCCCGGCCGAGCCCTACGACCGGCTGATGTCGCTCATGCCGCACACCCACGCGGGCGGACTCAGCTACTTCCTCACCGCCGTGCTGCTCGGGCTGCCGACCGTGATCATGGACGACTGGCGGCGCACGGTGGTCGAGCCGGTGATGGAGGCGTTCCAGCCGACCATGATCGCCTCGTTCCCGCGCACGTTCGTCGAGCTCGCCACCGGCGAGCTCCCGGTCCGGGGCGCGGCCCGGGTGCACTCCTGGTTCAACACCGGCGACAGCGCCCACTACGGGCACATCCGGCGGCTGGTCGGGCTCGGCGAGCGGCCCGCCGGGCTGATCCGGCCCTGGCTCGTCGCGGCCGGTGACAGTACGGCCGACCAGGCGCGGCCCGGCTCCCAGTTCGTCGACGGGCTCGGCTCCTCCGAGATGGGGATGGCGCTGTTCGGCCAGGTGTCCACGCCGGAGACCCCGCGCGACGACCGGTGTGTGGGTCGGGCGCAACCGGCGGTCATCAAAGCCGCGGTGCTGGATGAGAACGGCGCGGAGGTGCCCGACGGGACCGTCGGCCTGCTCGGCGTGATCACACCCTCGCGGACGCCCGGCTACTGGAACGACGACCGCCTGACCCGCAGCTTCGAGCTCAACGGCTACTGGCTGACCGGCGACGTGGCACGCCGCAACGGCGACGGCGAGTTCTACCACCTCGACCGGACCACGGACGTCATCGACACCGCGGCCGGGCCGGTCTACAGCCTGCCGGTGGAGGAGATCCTCATCGCCGACTGCGCCGAGGTGCGAGACTGCGCGGTCGTCGGAGTGCCGGGCAGGCCGGGCGAGGGGCAACGCCCGATCGCCGTGGTGCTCCTGCAGGCGGACGCGGCCGGCACCACCGCCGAGGCGCTGCGGGACAAGGCCAACAAGGCCTTGGCCGACACCGGTCTCGCCGCCCTCGCCGCAGTGATCATCGCGCCGGACCTCCCGCTCGGCCCCACCGGAAAGGTGCTCAAGCGCGAGCTCCGGACCCGGCACGCGGCGCTGATCACCAGATGATCCGGCAGCCGGCGGAACCGCCGTACACCTACGCGCGAAGGCAGCTCACGGAACCGGACTGGCGCCGGCTGCCAGGTTGGCGCGAGGTCACCCCGGCGCAGTGGCGCGACGTCCGGTGGCAGCGGGCCCACTGTGTGAAGAACCCGCGTGAGCTGCGCACGGTGACCGGCAACCTGCTCCTGGCCTCCTTCTATGCCGACCTGGCCGACGACCGGGCCCGGTTCGCGACCATGTCCATGCTGATCACGCCGCAGCTGCTCAACGTGATGGCCCGGGACGCCGAGGCCGTCCCGGCCGCCTACACCGAGGCGTTCCTGGCCGACCCGGTCCGCCGGTACCTGCTGCCGGTGGGCTCCGACCGGCACCCGGTCTGGCCGAGCCATCCCCTGGCCCGGCGCGACTCGCTGCACGAGACCGAGATGTGGGCGGTGGAGGGCCTGACCCACCGGTACCCGACCAAAGTGCTGGCGGAACTGCTGTCGACCTGCCCGCAGTACTGCGGGCACTGCACCCGGATGGACCTCGTCGGCAACTCCACCGCGCAGGTCGTCAAGGTCTCGCTGGTCCTCAAGCCGGCCGACCGGCAGGAGCTGATGCTCGACTACCTCAAACGCACGCCCGGCGTCCGTGATGTGGTCGTGTCGGGCGGTGACGTGGCCAATGTGCCCTGGCCCCGGCTGGAGGCGTTCCTTCGGCAGCTGCTGGACCTGGAATCGGTCCGGGACATCCGGCTGGCCACCAAGGCGCTCGTCGGCCTCCCCCAGCACTGGCTCCAGCCGCACGTGGTCGAGGGGATGGGCCGGGTGGCCGGCCTTGCCCGCCGCCGCGGCGTCAACCTGGCCGTTCACACCCACGCCAACCACGCGGGTTCGCTGACGCCGCTGGTGGCCGAGGCGGCCAAGGCCATGCTCGACGCCGGGGTGCGGGACGTCCGCAACCAGGGCGTGCTCCTGCGCGGCGTCAACACCACCCCGGCCGACCTGCTGGACCTGTGCTTCGCCCTGCACGGCGAGACGGGCATCCTGCCGTACTACTTCTACCTCTGCGACATGATCCCCAACGCTGAGCACTGGCGGATCCCGGTGCACCTGGCGCAGCGGCTCCAGCAGGCCATCATGGGCTTCCTGCCCGGCTACGCGACACCTCGCATCGTGTGCGACGTCCCCTATGTCGGCAAGCGCTGGGTGCACCAGGCCGTCGACTACGACCGGGAACGCGGGATCTCCTACTGGGCCCGCAACCACAGCGTCGGCCTCGACGAATCGTCCGTCCCCGACGGCAGGTTCCCCTTCTACGACCCCGTCGACACCCTGCCTGAGCCGGGCCTCCGCTGGTGGGCCGACGGAGGACGGTCATGACCTCGCTGCGACGGATGTGCTGGATCTTTCCCGACCGGGAGTCGACCCGGGCGACCGCGATGTGGCATCCCTTCTTCTGGGACATGTACGCCGAGGTGGCCGCCGAACTCGGCCTGACCTGGGTCAGGACCGCGCCCGACGGGGTGACCGTCGACGGCATGGACGTGGGCAGACCGCGCGTCTACGTGGACGGCGAACTCGTCACCCCGCAGGACACGCTGTTCATCACGGCGCTGTACTCCCTGCCCTACCAGTCGATGGACGTCTTCAACCAGTACGCCCTGTACGCCGTGCTGGAGCAGGCCGGCTTCTACCTGCCGTTCCCGCCGGCCCTGTCGCCCATCGCCAACGACAAGATGGCGACGATCCTGCACCTGCGGGGCTCCCCCGTCCCGGCCATCCCCACGATCCGCATCGGCACCGGGCCGGACGTGGGCAAGCACCTCTACGAGGCGGCGCTGGGTGGCCTGACCTACCCGGCCATCGTCAAACCGTCCGGGTGGTGCGGGGGCGGTGGAGTCAACCTGGCCCGGGACGCCGAGGAGATCCGGGGCCTGGCCAGCCTCGCCCAGGGCGGCGACACCACGCTGGTGGTGCAGCCGTACCTGGGCGACGGCACCGTCGACTACCGGGTGTACGTCATCGACGGCGAGCCGTACGCGGTGCTGAAGCGGACGCCGCTCGCCGGTTCGCCGGTCGCCAACGCCAGCCGCGGCGGCACGATGGAGTTCCCGGCGGTCCCGCCCGAGCTGGCCGAGGCCACGGCCTACTTCGCCGAGCGGCTCCCCATCCCGTTCTTCTGCGTCGACTTCCTGTACGACGGCGAACGGTACTGGTTCTCCGAGCTCGAACCCGACGGCGTGATCGCGCCGGACTTCGGCGACCCGGCCCGGACCCTCCAGCGGGACGTCACCCGGGCTCGCTGGACCGCCTACCGCGACGGCCACACCCGATTCCGCACTGAAGAAAGCCGGTGACGACATGCTCGAATCCTTCTCCCTGCCGCCCGAGGCGGCCGAGCCGCACCTGGCCGTTCCCCGCCGTTCGCTGGAGCGGCTGAAGACCGTGCCCGAGCTCGCGCACCGCTAC
The DNA here is from genome assembly GCA_039928335.1 of Streptosporangiaceae bacterium. Lineage (GTDB taxonomy): Bacteria > Actinomycetota > Actinomycetes > Streptosporangiales > Streptosporangiaceae > Actinocorallia. Next base: position 7,088 of record JBDSTJ010000609.1, read on the forward strand.
GCCGACCACGGGAAACTGCTCGGCCTGGAGGACATCGCCGCGCTGCCCGCCCTGGCGAAGGACGACCTCAACACGGCGCTGGCGCATCTGCGGCCGAAGGCCGAACGCGGCGCGACCTGGCTCTTCCAGAGCGGCGGCAGCACCGGCGCACCCAAGGTCGGCTACGCCCCCACCGGCTTCTACATGGCTGGCGTCCACGCCCACTGGCGGCCGTTGGGCCGCGACGACATCTTCGTCAACGGATGGGGCGCCGGCCGGATGTGGGGCGCGCACTCCCTGGCCGCCGCGTTCGCCGACCTGTCCGGCTGCGAGGTCATCGCGCTGGGCTCGGTCACCCGGGACGAGCACGGCGACTGGCTCTCGTTCTTCGCGGCCCGGGGCGTCACCGCGATCGGCGGCACCCCGAGCGTCCTGCGGCTGTGGTTCGCCCACGCCCGGGCCACCGGGATCAGCCTGCCGTCCCTGCGCAAGGTGCTGTGGCTGGGCGAGCCCTGGCACCCGCAGCTCGACGAGGACCTGGCGGTGGTGGCGCCGGACGCGCGGCGCTGGGGCATGTTCGGCAGCACCGAGACCTGGGTCGTCGGCACCAACACCCCGCAGTGCCCCGCCGACGTCTTCCACCCGCTCCCCCGGCATTTGGTGCACGCCGGCCCGGACGAGCTCCTGGACTTCACCACCCTCGACCCGGACGTGCTCAACCCGGTGCTGCGCTACCAGACCGGCGACGCCGGCCGGATCGTCGCCTGCGGCTGCGGTCGGGAGGGCCGGGCGATAAGGATCCTGGGCCGCCGCGACTCCGTCGTCCAGGTGCGTGGCCTCGGCCTGCACGTGGACGACATCGTGGCGCAGGCCGAGCGGGAGCCCGGGGTCGTCCGGGCACAGGTCCTGATCACCCAGCGGCAGGGCCGGGTGTCGGCGGTGGATGTGCTGCTGCTGGCCAGCCGGGACGCCGCGCCGGACCTCGCCGAACGGCTGCGCCGGGACCTGATGTCCGCGACCTTCACGATCAGCACCGCGTTCCAGCACGACCCTGGCTCGTTCCGGGTCTCTGTCGTGGACGCGCTGGTCGGCAACGAACGCACCGGCAAGACCGCCGGTTTCGTCATCCGGGAGGAGGGCTCGTGAGGCGGTCGCCGGGCCGGGAGTTCCACCTGTTCTGGGCCGGTCAGACCGTCAGCCTGGTCGGTGACCGGATCACCGTGTTCGTCGTCCCCACCGTCATGATCTTCGCATTGCACGCCTCGGCACTGGAGGTGGGCATCGTGGCGATGGCGCAGTACCTCGGCATCCCCTTGCTCGGGCCGATCACCGGGATCCTGGTCGACCGGTGGGACAACCGCAGGACCATGCTGATGTGCGACCTGCTGCGCCTGGCGGCGGTCGCGGCCATGCCGGTGGCCTACTGGCTCGGCGTGCTGTCGACACCGCTGCTGTTCGGCTGCGTCGCCCTGATCAGCGCAGCGACGATCTTCTTCAACGTCGGCTACCTCGTGGCCGTGCCCACCACCGTCCCGGCCGACCGGCTGGTCCGGGCCTACTCCCGGCTGGAGGGCAGCAGAACGGTCTCCGAGGTGGCCGGGCCGTCGATCGCCGCGGGCCTCTACCACCTGCTCGGCGTGGCCGCGCTGCTCGTCGACGCCGCCACCTACCTGGTCTCGGCCGTCTGCTTCCGCACCATGCGGCCGTGGGCGACCGGCAAGGTCCAGCACGGCTCGGTGCGCTCCCGGCTGCTCCTGGGGTTCCGGCTCAACTGGGCCGACCCGGTCCTGCGCCGGGTGATCGTGGCCGCCGTCGTCCTCAACTCCGGCGGCCCCGTCTTCGTCACGGTCCTGCCGGTGCTGGCCTACCGGGGGCTGGGCCTGTCGGTCGGCGCGTTCGGGACGGCGATGTCGGTGGCGGCGGTCGGCGCGGTGCTCGGCGCGTTCGCCGCGCCTCGGATCAGCGACCGGCTGGGCCTGGGCACGACCATGGCGTGGGCGCTGCTGCTGCACTGCGGGGTCGGAATGGGCATCCTCGCCGCGCCCGCCCTGCCGGCCGCGCCGGTCATCGCCGTGACGTTCGGCTGCTACGGCTTCTTCATGTCGTGCATCAACGTCTGCAGTGCCCCGATCCGCCAGTCCCGGATGAAGGCCGACAACCAGGGCGTGATGCACGCGGCGTTCCGCACCGCCACCTGGGGTGTGATCCCGCTGGCGGCGCTGGCCGGCGGCACGGCCGTCACCCTGCTGACCGGGAGCCTGGGCGTGCTTGACGCGACCCGGGTCGTCATGGCCGGCGGCACCCTCCTGGCCGCCTTCTCGTTCCTGCCCGCCCTGGGGGTCCAGCCGCTCCTCGACCGGGCCGGCCGACAACAGCCGGAACTCTCCGGGAGTACCTCATGATCGTGCTGATCACCGGGACCTCGTCGGGAATCGGCCTGGCGTCCGCGGTGCGGGCGGCGCAGGCCGGTCTCACCACCGTGGCGACGATGCGCGACACCGGCCGCGCGCACGCGCTGCGGGAGGCCGCCGACCGCGCCGGTGTCACCCTGGACGTCCGGCAACTCGACGTCACCGACTCCGAGTCCATCACCGTCTGCGTCGAGGGCGTGACCGCGACGTACGGGCGGTTGGACGCGCTGGTCAACAATGCCGGTGTCGCCAACTTCGACCCCACCATGGAGATGTCGACCATGGCGGCGCTGCGGGCCAACCTGGAGGTCAACTTCTTCGGGGTCGTCGCGGTGAGCCGCGTCGCGATGCCTCTGCTGCGGGCGGCCGGTGGCCGTCTGCTGACCATCGGCAGTGTGCACGGCGCCGTCGGGCAACCGTTCAACGAGTCCTATGCGGCGGCCAAGTTCGCGGTCGAGGGATTCATGGAGAGCCTGGCCCCGGTCGCGGCCGCGCACGGGGTACGGGTGTCGGTGGTCGTGCCCGGTTTCGTGTCCGACACCGGCTTCGGTGTCTTCCCCGACATCAACCGCAGGACCATCAGCGCCGCCTCCGGGCCCTACGCGCCGACCTTCGCCGACTACCTTGCCTGGGTGTGCGGGGCGGGCTGGGAGGGGGCCGGCCAGTCCCGGTGGGACGTGGCCGAGGTGGTGGTGCGGACGCTGGCCTCGGCGGACCCGCCGTTCCGCGTCCCCACCAGTGACTGGGTGGCCGGCTACCTGGCGGACAAGCTCGCCGACCAGGACGGTTCGGTGGTCCAGGACCTGGCCCGGACCTGGATCGGGGCCGACCGGTGAGCGTACGGGACCCGGCCTGCCGGGCGCTCGGCGTCACGGTCGAGCAGGTCGGGACCGGCCGGGCCCGGCTGCGGATGCGGATCACCGAGGGCATGCTCAACGCGCACGGCACCGCCCACGGCGGCTACCTGTTCCTGCTGGCCGACGCCGCGTTCGCCTACGCCTGCAACACCCACGGCCCGGTCGCGCTGGCGCAGAGCGCCCAGGTCGTGTTCGTCCGGACGGCCGCCGTCGGTGACGAGTTGGAGGCGGAGGCGGTGGAACGCGTCAGGCACGGCAGGCACGGCGTCTACGACGTGACCGTGCGCCGCCCCACCGGCGAGATCGTCGCCGAGTTCCGCGGCCAGAGCGTGATGATCTCCGGCAAGCCGTCATGACCCCAGAGGGAGACCGAAGTGCCCGCCAAGCCGCTCAGAGAGCTGATCGAGTTCGCCAGGCGCAACTCCCCGTACTACGCCGGGCTCTACCGGGACGTGCCGGCGGACGTCGCGGACCTCGCCCGGCTGCCGCTCGTCGACCAGAGGGCCTTCTGGGACGCCAACCAGTGGCCGGACAACAGGCTGCTGACCGGGCCGCTCACTGACGCCGGCGTCTACACCTCCGGCGGCACCACCGGGGCGCCGAAGGTCTCGCCGTGGACACGCACCGAACACGCCGACTCGGTCACCGCATTCGGCGCGGGCATGGCCAGGGGCGGGCTGCGGGCAGGGCACCGGGTGGCGAACCTGTTCTTCGCCGGCCACCTCTATGGCGGCTTCCTCTACATCGAAGGGGCCCTGCACCACGCCCCGGTGGAGAATGTCCGGCTGCCCGTCGCCGGGCACACCCCCGACGAGGACGTGGCCGACCTGATCGCGAGCTTCGGTGTCAACGTGCTGGCGGGCACCCCGATGAAGCTCGGCGCGGTAGCCGAGGCGGTGCTCGCGCGCGGTACCGCGGCGGACTCGGTGGAGTTGCTCATGTTCGGCGGCGACCTCCTCTTCGACGACCTGCGGCCCCGCCTGGCCCAGGCCTTCCCGCACGCGGTGATCGCCTCGCTCGGGTACGCGACGGTCGACGCCGGCCTGGTCGGCGGGCCCGTGCCCGGCGACGACGTGCGGGTGCACGAGGCCTTCGCTGACCGCACCCTGGTGGAGCTGGTCGACGACGTGACCGGCGAGCCGATCACGGTGCCCGGCGTGCGCGGCCGGGTCGTGGTCACCAACCTGTTCCGGACCCTGATGCCGATCATCCGTTACCCGGTCGGCGACCTGGCCGAGTGGACCGACCCCGCGTGCCGGCGGTTCCGGCTGGTCGGCAGGACCAGCGAGGGGGCCAGGGTCGCGAACGTGGCCATGTCGTACGAGGACGTACGCGCGGCCCTCGCCTCGGCGGATCACGACCAGGTGATGTCGGGGATGCAGATGGTGGAGCGCCGCTGGGACGGCAGGGACGGCCTGCTGCTGCGCCTGGGCTGCGTCGGGGAACCGCCGGAGGCGCTGACCCCGAAGCTCCTCGACGCCGTGTACGCCGCCCGCCCGCTCTACCCCGACTGCGTCGGGCAGGGCTTCATCCACCCGTTGGCCGTCGAGTGGGTCCGGCCCGCGGACCTGGTGACCCATCCGCGCACCGGCAAACTCATGCAGGTGGTGGACGAACGCCCGCATTCCTGACCGATCGGGGACCGTCAACCCCGGCGACCACAGGTGGCAACCCGGGCCGCCCCGCCCAGGCCCGGGAACCCCGTGGACCAGCAGGTACACCGATCAGCGGCCTCCGGACCCGGCCCGCGCCCCGGCCTGCCGGTTCACGATCGGGTTCCGACCCGTGCCCGCCGGGACATTTGCGTTGACCATGGCTCTATGACTACTGGACGAACGGTCTGCTCCAGTTCGGCCCTCCGCGGGCGGCGGACCTGATGCTGGTGCTCGAGATGCCGCCCCGAGGCCTGACCCAGGTCCGGTTCGGCTGGTCGATGCTGGGCGAGGTCACCACGAGCCTGTGGGCGGCCGGGCGCGACGACCAGCCGCGGTGGATCCGGCGCTGGTGGCAGGAGGTACGCCCGCAACTGCCCTCGACGTGCCTGCGGCTGCTGCAGGAACTCGTCCCGGCCGCCCGCGCGGCCTACATCCCCGAGTTCATGCTGCCGCTGCCGCGCTCGGGGGCATCCCTGCACGAAGAGCTGCAGACCCTGGCGACGACTCCCGCCGAGCTCATCCGGACCGAGATGCGGCTGCTCGTCACAGGAGCACCGGAACACGGCATCCGCGGCGTCCCCCGACCGGTCGCCACGCAACTCCTCGACCGGCGTGGCGAAGAGGTCTATGCGGCCGTCCTCGCCGACCAGGTCCACCTGTACTGGCAGGTCGCGATCGCGCCCTACTGGCCGAGCCTGCGCGCCGGGCTGGACCGTGAACTCCACCACCGCGGCCAGATGCTCGCCGGCGACGGACTCGCCGCCACGTTCGCCGAGGTCAGCCCGCGCATACTGTGGCGGGACGGCCGGCTCCTGCTCGATGTGAGGGCGCAGGATCACCGCACCGCCGACGAAGGCCTGTGGTGCACGACCTCGGTCTTCCTGTACGACCGTATCCTCCAGGGCCGCATGTCCGACGGCACCGAGCACATCCACTACACCGCCTACGGCGCGGGCGCCGCGTGGCAGCGACGCCGGCACGGCCCGTCAGCGGCCCTCACCGACCTGTTCGGTACCGTCCGGGCCGGCCTGCTCGCCGGTCTCGGCGAACCACGCACCACCGCGGACCTGGCCCTGCGCCAGGAGGTGTCCCCCAGCACCGTCTCTTACCACCTGGGCGTCCTGCACCGCGCCGGCCTGCTCGACCGGCACCGCGACGGCAAGTACGTCCTCTACCACCGCACCCCACTGGGTGAACAGATCTCCGCCTGACTTCACCCGGTAGACTCGGACCTGCGGATGGTTCATCCGGATCTCTCGGGGTCCGGATGTCGTAAGAGGGAACCCGGTGCGATTCCGGGACTGCCCCGCAGCGGTGAGTGGGAACGAACACCGTCATGAGCACTGGGCCGCAGGGCCTGGGAAGCGACGGTCAGTAGGTCTGTGCCTGGCGCCCACGAGTCCGAAGACCTGCCTCCGCTCGCACGCCGGCCGGCGTGCGGTGTTCTGCGGCCTCGTGGGAGGGCCTGGAACGCGCACCCGTCGTGCGCGCCTACCCTCCTGACCGGCCGCACTGTGGCAATGCGAGGGAAAGCTGCCATGAAGACCACGATCCTCGGATACCCCCGTATCGGGGCGAACCGGGAACTGAAGTTCGCCACCGAGGGCTTCTGGGCGGGGCGCGTCACCGCCGCCGCGCTGGAGAAGACCGGCGCGGACCTGCGCCAGGACGTCTGGACCGGGTTGCGCGACGCCGGGCTGGACACCATCCCGTCCAACACGTTCTCCTTCTACGACCAGGTGCTCGACACCACGGTGATGGTCGACGCGATCCCCGACCGGTACCGGGGCCTGACCGGCCTGGACCGCTACTTCGCCCTGGCACGCGGCGGGCAGGACGTCCCGGCGCTGGAGATGACGAAGTGGTACGACACCAACTACCACTACATCGTTCCCGAGCTCGGCCCGGACACCCGGTTCCGGCTCGCCGACGGCGCGCGGGCCAAACCGCTGACGGAGTACCAGGAGGCCAGGGCGCTCGGCCTGGAGACCCGCCCGGTTCTGGTCGGCCCGCTCACTTACCTGCTCCTGGCCAAGCCCGCAGCCGGCGCGCCAGCCGGGTTCCAGCCGCTGGACCTGCTGGACAACCTCGTCGAGGTGTACGCCGAACTGCTGGAACGGCTCGCCGGAGCCGGTGCCGAGTGGGTGCAGCTGGACGAGCCCGCCCTCGTCGCCGACCGCACCGACGGGGAGGTCGCCGCCTTGGCCCGGGTCTATGAGCGGCTCGGCGCGCTGCCGAGCAGGCCCCGCCTGCTGGTCGCCTCCTACTTCGGCACGATCGGCGCGGACTCCCTGCGCGCGCTCGCCGCGACCCCGGTCGAGGCGGTCGGCCTCGACTTCGTCGCCGGGCCCGCGAACCTTGACGTGCTCGCCTCGGTCGGCGGCCTGCCGCGCAAGACCGTCGTGGCCGGTGTCGTGGACGGCCGGAACGTGTGGCGCACCGACCCGCAGCGGGCCAAGGCGACCAGCGCCGTCCTGCTCGGCCTCGCCGACCAGGTCGTGATCAGCACGTCCTGCTCGCTCCTGCACGTCCCGATCGACCTGGACGCCGAGACCGACCTCGACGCCTCCCTGCGTGGCCGGCTGGCCTTCGCCCGCCAGAAGGTCGCCGAGGTCGTCGCGATCGGCCGGGCACTGCGCGAGGAGGACTCTCCCGCCTCCGGCCCGGTCCCGGTTCCGGCCGCGAAGGTCGACCACCGGGTCCGGGCCCGCCTCGACATGCTCGGGACCGACGCGCGCCGGGGCGACCGGGCCGTGCGGTTCGCCGCCCAGCGGGCAGCGCTGCGCCTGCCGGACCTGGCCACCACCACGATCGGCTCGTTCCCACAGACCGCCGAGGTCCGCAGGGCCCGCGCCGATCTGCGGGCTGGCCGCATCGCCGCCGACTCCTACGTCCAGGCCATGCGCCAGGAGGTCGCCCGGGTCATCGCCCTGCAGGAGGAGCTGGGCCTGGACGTGCTGGTCCACGGCGAGCCCGAGCGCAACGACATGGTCCAGTACTTCGCCGAGCAACTCGACGGGTACGCCGCCACCGACTACGGCTGGGTCCAGTCCTACGGCTCCCGGTATGTCCGGCCGCCGATCCTGCACAGCGACGTGTTCCGGCCCGCTCCGATGACCGTGGACTGGGCCACCTACGCCCAGTCGCTCACGAACAAGCCGGTCAAGGGCATGCTCACCGGACCGGTGACCATGCTGGCCTGGTCTTTCGTCCGGGACGACCAGCCGCTGGCCGACACCGCCCGCCAGGTCGCACTGGCCCTGCGAGAGGAGATCCACGACCTGGAGGCGGCCGGAATCCGCATCATCCAGGTCGACGAGCCCGCCCTGCGGGAGCTGTTGCCGCTGCGCGCCGCCGACCGCGACGCCTACCTGGACTGGGCGGTCGGCGCGTTCCGGCTGGCCACCTCGGGCGTCGCCGACACCACACAGATCCACACGCACATGTGCTACTCCGAGTTCGGCGAGATCATCGGTGCGATCAGCGATCTCGACGCCGATGTCACCAGCGTGGAGGCGGCCCGTTCGCAGATGGAGCTCGTCGGCGACCTGCGCGCCGCCGGTTACGGGAACGGCATCGGCCCCGGCGTGTACGACATCCACTCCCCCCGGGTCCCGTCAGCCCAGGAGATCGAGGCGAACCTGCGGCTGGCCCTCCAGGCCATCGAGCCCGCCAAGCTCTGGGTCAACCCCGACTGCGGTCTGAAGACCCGCCGTTATCCCGAGACCGAGGCGGCCCTGCGCAACCTCGTCACCGCCGCCCAGGCCGTCAGGCGGACCCCGGCGACCTGACCGGCGGTTCGGTCCCCTCCCGAGGTCCGTTTCGGGAGGGGACCCTCACCGGGCCGGGTTCAGCCGGCCGGGAACCGCTCGTCGATCTCCTCGGGGGTCAGTCCGAAGTCCGCGAGGGCGTAGCTGTGCGTCGGCTGCCCCGCGCCCGAGCGGCTCTCGTCGTGGAGCGCGGCCATGGCCGCACGGGCCGGCCCGGTGAGGTCCAGTCCGAAGTGGCCGTACGCGCCCTCGACCGTGGCGATCGGGTCGCGCACGAAGTCGGCGTAGTCGACGTCGAAGAACTGCGCCTGGTCGTGCTTGGCCCGCTCGGTCCGGAACCGTTCCAGGCCCCGGCTCCACAGTTCCAGCTGGTCCCGCCCGAGCACCGCGCCGTCGAACACCGTCGACCAGCCCGAGGTCGCCTGCGCGGCGAGGCTGCACATCGAGGCCATCGCGGTGCGGGGTGACCGATGGGTCTGGATGATCAGTGCGTCCGGGTAGACCCGCATGATCGCGTCGAGGGCGAACAGGTGGCTGGGGTTCTTCAGCACCCACCGCCTGTCGGCGTCCCGAAGGCCGATCAGCTGCAGGTTGCGCCGGTGCCTGCGGTAGGCCTGCGTCCAGTCCTGCCCGGCCAGCCAGGCCGAGTAGGCCGGGATGTGGGCGAGGCACTCAAAGGAGATCGACTGCATCGACTGGCGCAGCAGCTGCCAGCATTCCTCGACCATGTCGGCCGACATGTAGTGCACACCCATGAACTCGGGCCGCTCCACGTGGTGCCGCTCGTAGCCGGCCTGGATGCCCTGGAACACCGGGTTGTCCGCCCAGGTCTCCCGGGGCGGCCTCGGCTGCGGTACCTCCGCCAACCACACTTCGAGCCCCTGGTGGGCGGGGTCGGCCGTGAGCAGCCGGTGCAGCGCCGTGGTGCCGGTGCGCGGCAGACCCGTCACGAAGATGGGCCGTTCGATGCGCACGTCGGCGTGCTCGGGATGCTGGGTGAGCGAGTCCTCGGCCAGCAGCCGGGCCACCAGCGCGCCGCGCAGGAAGGAACGCATCACCTTGTTGCCCATCGGCGTGAGAGCCGCGTCCCGGGCATAGGACTCCAGCAGCTTCGCCAAGCCGTCGCCGTAGTCCGGCTCGCCGAAGTCGGCCAAGCCGGTGATCTTGCTGGCCGAGGCGTGCAGGTCCTCGACCGTGCCGACGTTGTCGCGTCCTGTGGTCATCGGTACGGATCCTCCGGGATCAGTGGTGCCACTCGCCGCCGTTGACGTCGAGGCATTGCCCTGTGACCGCTCGGGCGAGCGGAGACAGCATGAACACCACGGCGTCGGCGATCTCGTCGGGTTCGGGGAGCTTGCGCAGGTCCGTGGTCTCGGCGGTCTCGTCATAGACCTCCTGCGCGGTGACCCCGCGTTCCTGGGCGAGATAGTCGAAGTACCACTTCAGGTTCTCCGCCCAGATGTAGCCGGGGGCGATCGTGTTGACGCGGACGCCCTGGGGGCCCAGCTCGGTCGACAGGCTCTGCGCGAGCGCGAGCAACGCGGCCTTGGACATCTTGTAGGCGCCGAACGTGCGCTTGGAGTGCCGCAGGACCGCCGAGTTGATCATCACGACGGAGCCGCGGTGCTCGGCCAGAGCCGGGGTGAAGAGCCTGGTCAGCCGGAGCGCGGCGAGCACGTTGGTCTCGAACGCGGCGCGCACCGCGTCGAG